>JBAYAV010000323.1:0-3779 GCA_041669565.1 Lentisphaeria bacterium | reverse complement strand
TGAAGAGTTGTTGAAAATAGTGCAGTGCAAAAAAACACTCGCCATTTTAGAGGCATGCCGGAAGTATCAATTTTTAAAATATTTTTGGCCGCTTCTCGACGAATGTTGGGACGAAGCGGAGGGCAAATTGCTTTATAAATTATTAAGCCTGCGATGCCAACATGTTGCAAAAGGCGATTATTCAACGTCGAAAGCCTTAGGGATGGCGACGGTCTGTCTGCCCTTTGTTATGAGTGGTCTGAATCCGAAAAATATTTCTGGCTTTTGGAAGCGGAGTTCGGAAACAGATGCTTTAATCAATAAAATTATCCGCGTTGTTTTTGAGCAGTTCAATGTTCCGCGCATGTTTACAGTGCGAATTCGGGAAATGGTGCATTTAGTCCCAGTGTTGCTGGGAAGACCGCTTTCGAAACGCGCGCTTGATCATACCGAATACAAGTATGGCCGTGCTCTTGTCGAACTTTTGGTGGAAGCGTATGGCTGGAATAAAAAGCTGATTACAGATTTGCCCGAAGCCGAAGAACAACCGCTTTGCATGCGGCCGAAACGGAATTATAGCCGGAGCCGTAAATTTTCTGGATCTAAAAAACCGGAAATGTCGAATAAGGCCTCTATTAAAGAATCGATGAATGGCGGCTAAGTCCTTATGCCGTAATTGTAATGTTGCGGATACTTTCTTTTGATGCATAACTATCCTTCTGATATTCAAATTTTGTCTTCTGATACAGCTAAACTGCAGGCTGAATTATATCGACATAATACTGAATGGCAAAAGCATTTTGAGAAAGCATCTCAATTTATTTCGGCGCCAATCTGGGCACAAAATGATTCTTATCAATATTGCCAAAAGGGGATCGCTGATACTTTTTTGCCGTGCGCGGAATTTGCGCTGTCACTGCGGCGAATTGCCCGAATATTTTTTAAGGACAATTCTTTTATTCCGTCTTTATTATGTTCGGAGTGCGATCACTGCAATTTGATGAAGAGAGCTTATTCGCTCGATTCTATTTTTGATTTTTGGCATATCCTTCCTGGTTCTCTCGCGGGTAAAATTCAGTATTCTGAAGAAGACCTTCTCCCACTTTTTTGTGCATTGGCTGATCCGCCCCGTTACGGCACTGCTCCCAATCGGTATCCTGAACAAATGCGCCTCTTTCATGAATTGGCCGATGATTTTCTAAAAGCGAATTCGTCGATTCGGGTATTGGATTTAGGTTGTGGTATCGGTTTAGGGACGCTTGAATTAGCAAATTCCCTGGAAAAAAAGACAAAAAATTATGATGTGCAGGGATTAACGCTGGAGCCCCTAGAAGTCTGGATGGCAACCAATCGCTTTTTGCCGCATGATGCCGTAAGACAAAAATATTTTCAACAATTCTCGTGTGATTTGAGCTGCTCCTTTCAGGTCGGTGATGCGAAAAACTTTGAATTAGAATCCAGTTTTGATTTTATTTTCTGCAATGGTCTGGCGGGTGGGCGTTTTTTGCATAAGCCTTGTGAGTTGCAGCGATTTCTGGATTGCATTGATCGTCATCTTAATAATGGCGGATATTGCTTTATGGCCAATTGTTTCCATGATGGCTTTCGAGCTACAACCGAGCTCTTAATCATTTTGGCAAAACAAAAGGGGTTCTGGATTCATGGAACCTGGCGGAATCTCCTCCTGCAAAAATTGCAGGAATGACCGTATTAAATGGAACTACTGTATAAAATATTCCCTATTGTAAATAACTTAAAAAGCTAAATCATGAAAAAAAATATCATTGTCGAAAAAAGATACATAAACTTTCCGGTAAGCAATAACTCTCCCCTTGTTCATGTAGTTATAAGAAATTCGGAAAACCGGAATATTATTAGATATTTTGATGTCAACCTGGGAAATGAAAAATATGATTTTATCGCTTACTATGACATGAAAGAATTTATCGGTCAAGAAATAGAAATTGAAATAGAAAATATCGAGTTTACAGAAAAATTATTTAAGTTTCTTGTGCAGAGTGAATCGCCGATGGGACTTAATGAAGTTTATCAGGAAAAGTATCGCCCCAAATTTCATTTTTCCTCAAAACGTGGTTGGCTCAATGACCCTAATGGTTTGGTTTATTATGCCGGTAAATATCATCTGTTTTATCAGCATAATCCTTTTGGCATAAGCTGGGGCAATATGCATTGGGGACACGCTGTAAGTGCGAATTTGATACATTGGCAGGAAAAAGGCGATGTGTTGTGTCCTGATAAAATGGGCATGATGTATTCAGGAAGTGGTGTCGTTGACTGGAATAATACTTCTGGTTTACAGAAAAATGAACATCCTCCTATTCTGTTATTTTATACAGCGGCAGGAAGATTTGCTCCAATTCCATGTGAATCTACTCAATGCATGGCCTATAGTGTTAACGGGGGAGAGACTTTTACTAAATATGGAAATAATCCGGTTGTCGGTTCTTTAGCGCACCAGGCTCGCGATCCCAAAGTAGTGTGGCACAATAAATCACAAAAATGGGTAATGGCACTTTATTGCGGCGACCAAGAAAAAACATTTAGGCTTTTAACTTCAGAAAATTTATTCGATTGGAAAAGTATCCAGGAATTTGCGATTCCTGGCGGACGCGAATGCCCGGAATTTTTTCCACTAGCCCTGGATGGCTGTGAAGATAATATTAAATGGGTATTTATGGAAGCCAACGGAAAATATATGATTGGGACATTTAACGGTGAACAATTTAAAATTGAGGCTGGACCTTTTGATAGTTTTGGATGTTATGGAGAAGGCTGTTGTTATGCTGGCCAAATGTGGAACAATGCCCCAAACAACCGTAAAATCATGATCTGCTGGCAGAAAGGGAACTGCCCGTCCACGGAATTCAATCAAAGCATGACCATACCAGTAGAGTTATCTTTACGATCATTTGTTAACGGAATGCGGTTATGTGTAGAACCAGTAGAAGAATTAGAAAAACTTAGGAAACAAAGCTGGGAGTTTACTGATATTGAAATAAAATCTTTATATCATACTGCGGATGAATTTCTAAAAATTCCCAAAGGCAATTGCTGGGATATTGAACTTGAATTGAATGAAAATTGCGAAATAATCATAAATGTTTGTGGTGAAGATATCGCACTTGATGCAAAATCGCGTGAAGTTCGCATGTCAGCAGCAAAGCTTCCTTTCCCCGCTGATTCAAAAAAATTAAAAGTTAGAATTATCGTTGATTGTACATCGATTGAGATATTTGGAGGAGACGGCAGAATATGGTATGCAAAAAGAAAATTAATATCTGACGCTACTCCTTTAATATTCCCCTATCAAAATTGTGGTTCCGGCTCTTTAAAAAGAGTGAAAATTCATAAAATTAATTCAATCTGGGAATCTAAATAAAATCACAGCTATCCCATAATTTGACGGTAAATTTGATAATTTTCTCGTAGCGCGACGCACGGCGCCTGCGCCTGCGGCGAGTGATAAATGATGAATGCTGAATGATGAGTTGAAAACAAAGAAAGAGAAAGAAAGAACCACATTATTTCAAACATCGGTTGTCTTGGCGACATCTTTATCCTTAATTCAAACAGCACGTTGTTTTGTAGATCCTCCTCGTAGCGGCGCACGGACGTGCGTCGTTTTCGATTTCAAACATCGGTTGTCTTGGCGACGTTTTTATCCTTAATTCAAACATAATATTATTTTGGGAACGTCTTTATCCTTCATTCAAACATCGCGTTATTTTGAAGATTTTCTCGTAGCGGCGCACGGCCGTGCGTCGTTTTCGATTTCAAAC
>JBAYAV010000322.1:0-3790 GCA_041669565.1 Lentisphaeria bacterium | reverse complement strand
TATCAATCTGAAAGCTGATAATTGGGTCCGGTGTGTTTTTGTTGCTGTTGCTAAAAAAGATGTCGCACAAGGAAATATTACTCTGAATTGTAATCTTTGCCAAATGAAGATCCCTGCTGAAAAAGTAATTGCGGAATCAATCTATTCTCAAACGTATAAAGATGGCTTGACGATAACAATCAGCAAATTCAATAAAATGCCGGATGTACCATATAATATTAATAAGCCCGTTGTCCATTTTAGTGCTATCGTTACCCCAGAAATGAAATCATCCGTCTTCCATATGCGTGCTATTACGAAATCAGGGAAAATTTATCGCAGTAAGCCAATAATGCTCCCAATGAAAAAAATAGAAAAAATGGGAGAGACCACGATAAGTGTTTATTCTGATACTGAAAATAAGGCCGTCCGCTTTAATGTGCCTGTTATGCAGGTCCCGGATATTACCTATGAGTTCAATCAGGATCATGGTGATATTTTATATACTGCAGCAGGACGGCCATTCTGGGGTATTTTAGGCGGATATATGGATACGGCAACGGGACGCAGCGGAGGTGAATCTGGTGCAGGAACGATCTTTATCAGGCGTCCCTATCCCATGGATGCACATCAAACGAATCCAGCGTGGGTAATGGAGGACGGAAAGCAATGTCTAAAGTTTGATGGTAAGGGTAATTACATTATACTTCCTGTTGAGGCATTTCCCCGAACGGCTGGATTTACTTTGACGTTTGATATAAAACCAACTTGTTCTAAAAATCAGGTTCTTTTTTTTACCGGTGGTCAGTATAGTGGGGCCTTAATGGTGTATTTAGATGATGATGAGTTAAAGGGCTCTTATTTTGCGATCAATCATTTGCAGGATGATGGTTTATACTGGTCCGTTTCCCATAATTTAAATCCGCATCTTTTTGTTAAATGTAATCAATGGTCGCGGGTTACCATTTCTTATGATCAGTCTGCATTCACCTTTAAGGTTAATGATAAAACAAGTGCGTCCATTCTTTGTCCTGGCCCCGGATATAATTTAGGAATGACGACCTTTGGCGGATTTGAAAATAAGGGAAAACCGACTGTAGGGCATGGCACTCGCTGGTTTGAGGGGTATTTGCAATCTTTGCGGATCCGTCATTCTGTAAAATGAAATTTATCAGGGTCGAAATTCTAAAGCATGATGATGGATGGGGGAGGACCGTTTGCTGAAAATTGTTTCCCAGCGCAGGGGAATTCATTCTTGATCTTACCTGCCCATCATTCTCGTACCTTGCGGCGGCAAATCGCAAATAGAAATGACGCGTATCCGCAAAGTACAAACGATGTGGAGAAGAGGTTTCCATTTGGTGAAATTTACAAATTGTTACGACAACTTTGTTTTGGACTTTCCTCAAAGGAAAGTTTTTGAAGAAACCCTGAAAACAAGAAATAGAAGAACGATTGTCTCGTTGAATAACCTTGCCTTGGTGGAATGTTGTCCGCATCTCCGGAGTCCCGCGGAAAACGGTCTTTTCTAACCGGCATTATTGAAACCGGAAGTTCTTGTTTCGTGACGATGTTACTCGCTGAAAAGTACATCGGAGGAGATGTCTTTGCCTGTGAAACGATATTTCCCTCCGCCGAGATTCTGTGTTGCTCCATACCGTGATTTTAGATTATCTTTGTTGAAAATTGTAAATTCGGCAATGTTTTCCCCGGGACCGATTCCGATAATTGCGACGGCGGTTTTACCATTTGCATTCCAGGCTCTGATCTGTGCCTTCTGCATTTTTCCGGTTAGGACTTCCGGAGCGTCCTCAATACTCAGGATGAACGGCGTCAGCTCTTTCAGAGGCTTGACGGCGGCAACGACCTTCGGCCAGTTTTTTGCCGCACTGCCGGGGATTCTCTTTTCCCCTATTGCAAAGATGTCTGAATAGTTGTAAAGGAGAAAACCTTTTGCTTCGCTTACAGCTCCGGCGAGATACATGGAACGCATTTCCTGTTCCGTTGGAAAACAATATTTTTTGTATTCTTTGGGGTCTTTTGTCTTATAGTTGCCCCAGTTGAATGCCTGTGGAACCAGCCAGGTGGAAATACCGCTTTCTTTTGCGGCGGCAAGAAGTCTGAGGATGGATTCCATATTGCAGTTTGCGGCTGTCTCCACCGGATAATTGTCAACGGCAAGAACATCACCGGTCTCCGCAAAAAACGGAAAATGGCGCGTGATATAGGTGAGCGTCACCGTGATGTGGTTCGGATCTGCTTCATTGAGCAGTTCGCGCACCTTGCGCATATAGGGGACTTCCTCCACTGGATTTTCATCCGAAACATAATATCCCAGAAGCGCCGGATGGTTTTTCAGCTTTCTTGCCCAAGCTTGAAGTACGGGCTCGATTCCCTTTACGCCTTCGAATTCCATTGTGGGATAAGCTTGCGCCATTCCTTTCGGACGCTGATACAAAACATTCATGAAGAGTTTGATTCCGTATTTTTGTGCAAGATCGAATCGCTCTATTAGTGTGGAACCGCCGCCGTGATATGGCATGGCACAATTGAATCCGCCGTCTTTGAGATTTTCTAGGACGAACTTATCAATTTTACTGCAGTAAAATCCAATGGGCAGGAATGGTTTCCCATCCACAATTGTCCTGCCATATTCATCAATATAGCTGAAATTTTTGTCGGGTTTTCCCTTTTTTACAAAAAGATGGAATGCTTTTTCGGCAAGGATCGTTTTGTTTTTTAAGTTCAGGAGCTTTACATCAACTTTCAGTTTCCCATCTGCCAGATTGCCGAGACTGCCGGTGTAAAGCTGATTTCTGCCTTTCCAAAGCAGGCTTTTGCCGTTGACCGTGACATAGGCGGCAAGGTCGGAGTTGTGAATTTCCTGCTGGAATACTTTGCTTTTTAATGCGATTTGCCCTTGATCATCGCGAATCGTGAGATTGGACGGTCGAATGTTGTAGATGGTTGCTGGCATGGCATCGATGGCTTCAATATTCAGATTGTCCCACCAGATTTTACCTGTGGCGTTTCGACACAGAAAAAATCCGACGATTGTCTGGTCGAATTCTGCGGGCGGCTGGAACTCCAAAACAATTTTAGACCATTTGTTTTCTTCGATTTTTTTATAAAAATATTTTCCGCTTACATGTTTTCCCTTATTCAGAAATTCGACACAGAAAATGCGAGATGTTGCGTTCGGAACGTTTTTGATGTTTTCCGTTTTATACTTTACGGTTGCACGATATTTGAACGCTGGATTTAGTTTGATCCCGTAACCAGCGATCCGGTATGTCTTTGAATCTGTCTTGTTGTAAAAAAGGGCCCCCGTTCCATTCTCTCCGCCGCGGGGATCAATGGAAAAACCTTTTGGTAAAGGAAGCCCCTTGATCGGTTCTATATTGAAATTCTGCGAGATCCCGGTTTGAGAATCGGATGTTATCGCCAAAGGATTGAATTGCAAAATATCTACGCTGTTTTGCGCGGACAAAATCCCTCCGATAAGCAGAAATACTGACAAGAATAACTTTTTCATTTCTTTTTCCATTTTTTTCAAAAAGATGTTTCTTAGGGAACCGGAGAATACCACTCTTCCGCTTTTGATCCTTTTTTGCGCTTTTTGTCAAAACTGTTTGTCGCGTATTTTACAATACATTCCTCGCACTTTCAACAGAAATTACCCAAAAATTTTAAAATGATGATGAGAGATTGGTGTTTTCAAACTCCCTCATCATTTGTTTATTCCCAATTAATGCCGGAACTGGAGGCACTTGCACTCCAGACTGATTTATAACCAAATTTGACCTCGACG
>JBAYAV010000321.1:0-3815 GCA_041669565.1 Lentisphaeria bacterium | reverse complement strand
TAACAGCAGCACCGATTTTGCCGGCAAAAGAACTCCCATTTACTAAAGCTACATACCCCGCTCGTTCAATGAGGGCTTTGGGTTCGGCGGCTATCGCAGCATAATAAACAGGTGAACCCACAATAATAGCATCGGCTTTCAACATTTTGGCGTAGACTTCATTAAAAATATCTTTTTTCTGAATACATTCCTGGTTTTTATTCTGAAAGCACTTATCACAGTGGAGACATCCGCGAATGGGGGTTCCGCCAATTTTTACCAGCTCCGTTTCCCAATTTCGTTTTTGAAGTTCGCCGAGTACCTCATTTAATAAAATTTCAGTATTTCCGCCCGTTCTAGCACTTCCATTAATTGCGATTGCATACATGGGGTATTTTCCCTTCCTTAATCTATCTTAAATGTGGAAATCATAAAAAAAACACGGATAAAATGATTTTGTCTTTTTTATGATAGCATTTTATATTGAAACCATCTTAAAACAATATAAATCTTTTTTTTAGAAAAGACAAGATTTATATTGCTTCTATTTCGAATTCTGTTTATATTAGTGATAATTTTTCGACAACAGCGGCTCCGTTTAACAAGGATATTGTCTTTTATGATTTTTACTGAAGAAATAAAAAAATGCCGACATGGATTAGAAAAATCCGATTTTACGTTCTTAGAACCCTATTCTAAATGGACTTATCAAGATAATGACGATTGGCTGAAGAGAACATACCCAGAAGAAAAAACACGAGATGCCTTGCGCTTGATTTTTGTAATAAAGCAATATCATAAAGCCGAAGAATTATATCATCGTCGCGGTTGGCCGATCTCAATACTGGAAAAAACCGCAGAAGATATCTCAATATGGAATCGCCATCATTGCAAAAATTTCGGCTTCCCGGGACTTCAATCCCGTTTTAAAAATTGGATTCTTGAAATTTATAAGGGCAATGTCATTCGTTTAGGGCGTTTGGAATGCAATACTAATTATCACATAGAATGCCCTATTCTGCCTTCTTCAGAAACTCCGGCTAAATTATACCAAAAAAAATCTTTGGACTCTAAACGCGCTGTTTTAGTTCCTGGAGACGCGGTTATCAATATCCATATACCAGAAGATGGCCCCATGACTTTATCCAGTTGCATTGACTCCTTTCAGCGCATGGAACATTTTTTTCAAAAATATTTACCCGAGTATGATTATCGCGGTTTTTATTGCAGTTCTTGGCTTTTGGACCCCGTTTTACAAACAATTTTACCACCGACCTCCAACATTATTCAATTTCAAAAGTTAGGTTCTATAGATTCAGTTTCCGGAGAATCGGAATTGTTATTTCGTGTTTTTGGCAATAAAGGCATTCCGAACAAACTTCCCCCAAATGCGACCTCAATGCAGAATGCTGTTTTTTCTTATGTATCGGACGGTGGAATTTTTCATAATGGGATCATGATTATTTTAAAAAAGGACTTTCCTGCATTATATTCATGGACAACGCAAAAATGAAAGTCACCATTTTATGAAATCAATTTCCCCCTCCTCTTCTCCGTTCTATATTGGTTGTCATTTGTCCTATGCAAAAGGTTTTGCAGCCATGGCAAAAAATGCACTTGATATAGGAGCAAACACCTTCCAATTTTTCAGTCGCAATCCCCGCAGCGGCAAAGCAAAGAAGGTACTGCCGGAAGATTTACTGGAATTTCAAAAAATCATAAGCGGACATTCCTTTGGTACATTGTTAATTCATGCGCCATATATTCTTAATCCGTGTTCAGCAAAGCCTTCCATTCGAGAGTTTGCGTTGCAGATTATGCAGGAAGATTTAGCATTTCTGGAAAAAATTCCAGGTAATTATTATAATTTTCATCCAGGCTGTCATGTGGGTCAAGGAATGGATACGGGTATTCAATTTATTGTTGATACCCTGAATACTGTTCTAAATTCGAATCAACATACCATGGTACTTTTGGAAACGATGGCCGGCAAAGGTTCTGAAATAGGCGGCCATTTTGAAGAATTACGACAAATTATAGACAAGGTCCATCTACCCGAAAAAATAGGCATTTGTTTAGACACTTGTCATACCTATGACAGTGGTTATCCCATCCATAAAAAATTAGATGATGTGTTGGAGAATTTTGATCAAATTTTAGGGATTGATAATTTGAAAGCGATTCATTTAAATGACAGCAAAAATCTTTGTGCTTCGCATAAGGATCGCCATGAATGCATTGGCAAGGGGACACTTGGCGCTCCTTTTTTTAAAGAGATTATCCATCATCCGGACTGTAAAGATTTGCCATTCATCTTGGAGACGCCAAATGATTTGAGTGGGTATGCAGAAGAAATCCGGATGCTCCGGGCCCTTCGAGAAACAAACAAAAATGAAAAATCATGAAAAATTTATTTAAAAGATATAATCATTGGCCACTTTTCTTTTTAGTTATCATTATTTTAATTTTGGGATTTCGTCAATATATTTTTCCAACCATAAATGATAGCTTTGCAAATTCAGATTCTTCCTTTATGGTGGTTTGTTTTAATCCCACTTATTATAATGCATTATTGCCATGGTTCTCGATGGAAAAGAAAATTGAAAAATACACCGGAATTAAAATTGTGCATAAAACATTAGTTAATGTTGCAAAGTTACAATACCAAATGCAGCATAATTTTGGCGATGTTTGGATAACGTCTCTGGATAACGCCGCAAAAGCGTTGGACAATGGCGCAAAATTTAAAATCTTAATGGTTATGGGCTGGAAAAAATGGACGCTTATTAGTAAATTATCTGAAGACGAACTCTTTCATTCAAAAGAAAAAATTATTTATTATCCGGAATATACAAATTCCGGCATAAAAGTGTTGAAAAATATTATCGCCCAAGATAAATCTAAGATAAAATTTGTACCTCTTAATATTCGCGTGCTGATCGATAAGTTGTTAAAGAAAGAAATAGACACCGCGCTACTGCAAACTCCACTATCTACCTTTATTCTTATGCAAAAAAATCAAGAATTTGTTACAATACAGACGTTAGAAAATCTCTACACTGAAAAATCAGGAAAATATACAAAACTTCCATGGACCGTATTGTCCGTTCGAGAAGAATGGGCTAAAAAAAACCCGAATATTATAAAAATGATTTTGACAGAACAGCAAAAAGAGACCTATATGATTAATATCGCCCCCATTCAAGAAGTCGTAGAACTCTGGCCTGAAAAATTCCACGAAGATATCTCTCCCGCAATTATAGAAGAAATGATAAGCAACGAAAAGTTATTGACGCTGCCAGCTTATAAAGAAGAAAATGAAATAAAGGATTTACTGAAAATCCTTTCACCAAATATAAAATATGACTCTAAAATGATTTGGCAAAAAAATGATCTGGCTATTGCCGAAATAAGAGCAGAGGGTAATTCAAAAACAAAAAAAGAATTCAAATAACAGAAAACAAAAAGTATCTTCCTTTTGGAATACTTATATAATGAAATCCCATTATAAGTCCAATCCCAATACACTTCCCCTAAAAATAATAATAAACGACTTTTCTAAACTGGTTAAAATAATTACCTCTTCTATTGATAACAGTTCAATTATACAACATCCATAAATATTATAAAGAAAAGATAACTTTTATATTAATTTTCACAGCTGTCCCATAACCCACTGAAATCGCCTTATTTATGAATACAATCAAGCATAACGATGCCAAATTTTATAAGACATATTTATCCTTAATTCAAACATTACGTTGTTTTGTAGATCCCCCTCGTAGCGGCGCACGGACGTGCGTCGTTTTAGATTTCAAACATGCCATTATCTGTTT
>JBAYAV010000320.1:0-3885 GCA_041669565.1 Lentisphaeria bacterium | reverse complement strand
AGAGGTATTGTTTATGTGGTTGATCGGACATGGAAGAAAGAAAAGATGAATAAAAGAAAAAGAATTATTTTTGTTTTTAGCTTTTTGTTAAGCGTTTTTTGTGGTGCGGATCTTGCGTTCGATACGCAAAAAGGAATTATAGAGACTTCTTATACGCCTTTGCAGATGAGCTTGTTTCCGGTGAAACGGCTTCAGTTGGTTAATTCTGATGCAACGGTTGGGGGTCTCTCTCTAGGCATTGCTACGCGGACAAAGAATTTCTATGGCTTGGGAGCTGGTGTTTTTACGGTGCAGAATAAATCTGTTGGGATAAATTTGAATATTGTGCATTTTATTGGAAAGCAATATGGTGTTTCCTTGGGGGCGGCAACATGCGTTCGGTCAAAAAATTGTGGGCTGACGTTATCCGGATTAGGAGTGTTTGAAAGGAATCAAGGTGTTGCGCTGGGTGTTGTTTTGTATCAGAGATGGAATCAAGGTGTTGGTTTTTCAATGATCAATGTTTGCAAGCGCGCAAATAGTGGCGTGCAGATTGGCGGTTTTAATTCGGCGGCCGGCTATTATGATGTAGACGAAGATAAAAATCAGGAAAAATGGGCGCTGCCTAAAAAGAAAAAAGACGACAGTCCTAAAAAAAGACAAAAGTCTGGCGTAATTGTAGCAAATGAGGTGGACAACAGAATGCAAATCGGTATTGTTAATTTCGCCAATCACGGTTGGCAAATAGGGATTCTTAATGCGGCCGGAAAACCCATTACGCAATATCCCGATATGGATAAGAAAATATCAATTGCGAAAGAAACAAAAAATAAAATACAATTTGGCGTGGGCAATTTTACAAATTACGGCTGGCAGTTCGGACTGCTGAATTTTAATTATAATGCCGTTATTCCGGTTTTGCCGATCTTTAATTATTCCTCTCGTGTTAAGGCGCAGCTAAAACATGAAAAAGAAGAACATCCCTGGGAATAAAAAACTCGAAAAGAATTGAATTCGGGCATGGTTGCTTTCTCTCGCCTGTTTTTAATGCTACGGACTGCGAAGAAAAGACACAACCTATTCTTTTGTGAATCGTTGTTGTATTGCTTTCTCTTGGTTGCTGGATTCAAGTTTAACACGCCATTATAAAATATTGCAATTCCATCCCCCGGACTTTTCTGCAAAATATTGCGAAGTTCTGGTGATGAGTTTTTTTTATTTGTGAGCGCGTCGTAAACTTGCGGCGAGAATATTCTCGGCTTCGCGGTATTTTGCCACTGTCCGGCGCGCAACTTTCAGACCGGCCTTTTTTAATTCGTTGGAAAGAGCCTGATCGGATAACGGCTTTTCGGGATTTTCATGATGTATGAACTCGAGAATCTTCTCTTTAATAGCACGACTTGATAATTTTTCTCCGTCATCACGAACATAACCCGTGCTGAAAAAATGCTTAAATGGGTAGGTGCCGCGCGGGGTTCGTACATATTTATTCGCAATCGCGCGGCTGATTGTGGCCTCATGCAGCCCTAGTTTTTCGGCAACTTGCGCTAAGATCATCGGTTTTAACCCCTTATCACCATATTGCAAAAAGTCTTGCTGTCTTTCAACAATGACTGCAGATATTTTTTCAATGGTGCTCATTCGTTGATTTAATGCCCATAGGAGCTGCTTTCCGTCGCTGATATATTTTCGCAATGATTGTTTGTCTTCTTCTGAGGTCTTTGGATCATCAACCATTTTAACATATTGGGGATTCATCACGATTGTTGGTACGATATCGCGATTCAAGCGTTCTGTCCATAATCCGTCATCATTTTGTTCAATATAGACATCGGGGGCGATAACGGGGGCGGTATCGGATAAAACGGCACTGGCGGGCCGTGGCGAAAGGCTCTGAATTTCAGCCCGGGATTTATTAATTGCGGATAGCGGAACGGAAAATTTTCGTGCCAGCTGCGGCAAATGATTTCGGCCTAGTTCATCGAGTGCTTCATCGACTATTTTCCAGGCCAGGGAGTCTTTTCGGCCCTTTCGGTCCAGTTGTAATAGAAGGCATTCGCGCAAATCGCGTGCGGCGAAGCCAGGCGGGTCCATACTTTGCAGCAACTTTACCGCTTTTTGGATATTTGAAAGACCGGCTCCTGTTTGGGAATTAAGATCGTCATCGCTGGCTTGCAAATAGCCATTATCATCAATATTGCCCAAAATATCTTCGCAGAGTTTGCTTAGCTTTTCATCGCCGTTGGCAAAGTCATGAATTTCTTCATGAAGCACTTCTGTCATGCTTTTTTCAGACTGAACGGAGTCCAAAAAATAGTTCCATTTTTCTTCGGCATCTGTATTTCGGTACACGTGAGATGTCTCGGAAGTATAATTATCTAAAAAATGATTTTCGGATATATCATCTTCGGATGGGCTGTCTTTTTCTTTTCTTTTTTCGGGTAATTCTTTTGGGGTTGCAAGGTCAAGAGTTTCGCAATATTTATCAATATCGTCATCTTCAGAAGGCGCTTCTCTTCCATCCTGGGAATGCGGTTCCTCTTTGGTTAGATCACCCTCTAATATTTCCGGCCCAAAATTTTCCAATTCTAAGACGGGATTCTGAACCAGCTGCTGTGTAAGATGCTGCTCTAGTTCAAGGTTTGCCATCTGAAGGATTTCCAGCCCCTGCATTTGCTGCGGCGTCATCGTCAGTTCCTGACGCTGCGTCACCTTCATATTTTGACTCATTGAAAGTTGTGGCATAATACTACAATCTTTATTCTATCCTAAAATCAAAGACCTGATAAAAAGTTCCTCATACGATACTTTCGAAATTGAATTTTTCAATTCCAAAATATCGTATGAGTGCTTCTAGGATAATTTTGTCCGCAATTTTCATGTTTTTACTATGGCAAAATTAAATGTAACCCAGTTAAATAATATCCCTCTGGAAAATCAAGGGCGTGTGGATGGTCGCTGCTCTGGGCAAAACTTTTCACTAATAAAGCCTTGCGCCCGGCATCGCGAGTGGCGTCACCTACAACTTTGCGAAATAATTCCGGCGTCATTGCCGCAGAACATGAAAAGGTAAATAAATGCCCGCCCGGACGCAATAATTTTGCGGCCAATAAATTAATATCTTTATATCCCCGAGCCGCTTTGATTAAACGAGAATGCGTATCCGCAAATTTCGGGGGATCTAAAATAATTAAATCAAAACTGCGTCCCATATCGCGGAGTTTGCGAAGTTGTAAAAAAATGTCGGCCTGCATCCACTCAGCATGATCCATCGGAAAATGATTTAATTCCATGTTTTTCTTCGCCAAATCAAGCGCATTTTTTGCCGCATCCAGAAAAACAACGCTCTTCGCACCGCCTTGCAATGCCCGAAGCCCAAAGCCACCGCTATAGCAGCAACAATCCAAAACATCCGCATCCCTGCTGTATGGAATAACGGCTTGCCGATTTTCGCGCTGATCGAGGTAATACCCTGTTTTATGGCCATGCTTTAAGTCAATGAGGAGAGTAACACCATATTCTGTAATGGTGTATTCTTCGGGTGGTTCTTCGCCCCAAAGCAGCCCGCCGGATTCTTCCAGTCCATCACGGCGCCGCGCATCCGCATCCGAGCGTTCATAAATGCCGCGCACATGTGGAAATTCTTTGTGGAGAGCCTGCACAATGGTGTTTTTCCAGTAATCGGCCGGTGCGCTTGAAAATTGGCAGATGAGGTAGGCTCCGAATAAATCAATGACAATTGCCGGTAGGCCATCGGCCTCGCCGTGAATGATTCGGCATGCTGTTAAATTAGCATCGGGACTATCTGCAGGCAGATCCACGCCGGCGATGCCTAATTTTAGTTGTTCGCGAAGTAATCGCGCGTCATGGATACGCTTCCCGAAAAACATTTCATTAATCGGTTCT
>JBAYAV010000319.1:0-3885 GCA_041669565.1 Lentisphaeria bacterium | reverse complement strand
TTTGGCTTTTTTGCAGAAGTGTCTTAATATGAATATCGACCAACGTAATTTCCAGATTGACACGTTTTTTCTTTACCATAAGAAATCTCTCTGTCAGGATTTAGGTTATTTTAGTGGAAGACTTCTTAACTATAGTTCTTTAAAAAAAGATTTACAAGAGAAAATAAATAATATTTTCGGATAAATATAAAAATTACGGGTTTATATAATATATTAAAAAAGTTCTTGCGAAATAAATATTTTAAGGAAATATATGTCAATAATAGTATGGGATAATCATTCGGATATTCTCTTTTCAGAAGCGTTGAAGAATAGTTCTATTGAATTTTCAGAAGTATCTTCTGCGGACGACTTGGCTGTTAAGCTTCCATCGGCTGAGCTGGTTATTATAAACCAGGATCTGTTGATGCGGCGGCAAGTTCTTCGCGAACTGATTTCTTCGAAAACGCCTTTTGCAATTTATGGCATTCCTGGTCCTGACGCCGCTGCGCGGAAAGAGCTGTCGAAACGGCTGAAGAAACGACATATGAATGCCTGCTGGTTGGGCAGTTTACGCTTCCTCCCTGGAATCTTTTCGCTGAAAGAATTCTTGAATAGCGGCGCCATGGGGAAAGTCTCCAATATTTTGCTGCAGGGTTGGGAAAACAATCCTTCGGGTTGGAATGCTTTTCGAGAATCAGATTTAATCGAATGGCTTGCCGAAGCAACTGGAGCGGAGTGCGAAAAGTCCATTATATCGACTGCTCAAAAATCATATAGAATTCAACTTAAAAGCGCGAATGGCATTTTGCAATGGCAGTATACCCCTGGTCATAACGCGGTATTGGATTGGCAAATAGAGGATCGCAAAAAGCATAAAGAATTTGTTGAAAGGGAGGCTCTTGTTTTGGAATTACAGCTGCTGGCTTATTGTGTTGCTCATCAGTACTCGTGGTATAATCTAGCCTCCCTTTAATAATAGGCGCCGTAATAAATATTATTTACGTAGTGTCTTTACAAAAGGATTATAAAGCCCCCACCCATACCTGCATTGTTTTTAGGAATGCAGGGTTATTTTTATAAATCGGAAAAAATGATATGTTTTTTCTTTGCCGGAATAAATATTTTTGCCATTCGTTTCTGGAATTTTAAGCGATAGCCAGAAAGCGAATGCCGTCACAATAAGAAATATTATAAAAATGGTCTGATAGGCTGTGTTTGGATATAAAATTGTTCCATTCGTAAGAATTTGGGCTCCCGATTTGAAAAGATCCAGGATTAATCCAACAACAGTACCCCATATGGCGACCATCATATAACCGGAAAAATTGACAATCCCGACACCTATACCGGTTTCCTCAGCGGGATTTACTTCTCGCGCAATGCTGCTTGTCATCGTGCCAAAAGCAGCATATATGCTAAAAATTAAAAAACTGCTCGTAAAAAGATATCCACAAAGAAATCCTGGTATAATAGGCAACGAGGCAGTCAAAAATAACAGGCTGGACAAGAAAGGAAAAAAGGATGCTAAACGAATGAAAGGCCTTCGCTTGTTTCCTAATTTCATGCTGAGCGTTCCCGTAAATTGATTCCCAATCGCGGGTATTATAACCATAAAGGCACAGCAGATTGATGCCACAGTGGGGCTTAAATGAATGATATCCTCTAAAAACTTCTTCCCGAAAATTGTTAAAATAACATAGTATAAACCAAAATTAACGCCTTGGGTGAAGATGAGCTTTAGATTGTTGCTATTTAAAAAAGCCTTTTTATAATTCTTTATGCCATAAGAAATGGTGGATCTCGCAATGGGTTCTCTGGTGTGCCATAAAAGCAAAATGATCGTAATTGAGAAGAAACAGAGAATGCCAAAGATCAGCATCGCATAACGCCAGCCTAACGCATGCGTGAGCTTTACGAGAGGAGTGGTGGCTAAAAAAGCCCCCGCATAACCGAATAAAAAAACGAGACCCATGACGGCAGAAAAATTCTTTGGAAAAAGCCGGTTGGTTTCTTTTACGATGCTGAGATAGATAAAACCGCCGCCAAATCCCATAAAAATGCGGCTTAGGTAAAGGGGGAGGTAGCTTTTTGCGAAGGGGAAAAGGAGTGCCCCGATGGTTAGTGAGATTCCGCTGTAGAGGAGCACTTTCATGCCACCGTATCGATCCACGAAGATACCGGCGGGAAGTTGGGCAATTGCATAGGCACACATAAAGCCAGTGCTTAAATTAGCAAGGGCGCTGGCAGATGCATGGAAGGTACGTTGCAATTCGTTAAAAATGGTCCCAGGAATCGCAACACGCTGCATGTTCAGGGTTAGATAGACGAGAAGTCCACCCCCGAAAAGGAGTATTTGTTTTTGGCGTTTGTTAAAATGAAAAAAATTCATGGTGTATTTTTTTTTAGGAATGCAGGGTTATTTTTATAAATCGGAAAAAATGATATGTTTTTTCTTTGCCGGAATAAATATTTTTGCCATTCGTCTCTGGAATTTTAAAGGAAATCCAAAAGGTAAAAGAAGAAACGATAAAGAAAATTATAAAGATTGTAATATAGGCCGTTTTAGGGTAAACGATGACGCCGTTGGCAAGAACGGTTATCTGTGAATCAAAAAGATCCATGATGAATCCGGTAATAGTTCCCCAAAAAGCAACAGTCATATAACAAACAAAATTAACCGTCCCGATGGCAATGCCCGTTTCTTCGGGCGGATTCACTTCTGTGACGATACAATTTATAACAGAACTGAATCCGCCTGCCATACTAAAAAATAAAAAGCTGAGCATAAAAAGATACTTGCTGATGTTAACAGGAAGGATGGATAGAGATGCTACTAAAAATAAACAGCAGGCAAAAAAAGGACAAAAACAGCAAAGACGCGTGATAAACCGCCGTTTATTTCCAAATTTTAAACTGAGCATGCCGGCAATTTGATTGCTTAATGCCGGCAGCAAAACCATAAGAGCACAGCAAATAGACGCAACGGTTGAATCTAAATGAATAATATCCTCTAAAAACTTCTTGCCGAAGATGGTTAAAATAGCGCAGTATAAACTATAATTGATGTTGGATGATAAGAAAAATTTCAGGTTGTTACAATTGAATAATGCCTTCTTGTAATTGCGCAGCCCTAAAAAATTTGGGGTCTTTGGAATCCGTTCTCGGTTGTGCCATAAAAGCGCTATCGTGAGAACCGCAAGAACGCTAAGAAGGCTAAAGATAAACATTGCATGACGCCAGCCCATTCGATGCGTAAGCTTGACGAGGGGAGTGGTTCCCGCGAATCCCCCTAAAAATCCAATTAAAAGAATAAATCCCATGATGGCTGAAAATTGTTTTGGAAAAAGGCGGTAGGACTCTTTTACCAAGCTGAGATAGATAAAACCGCCACCAAAGCCTATGAGTATCCTACTTAAATAGAGCGGAATATAACTTTGTGAAAAGGGAAAGAGGAGGGCCCCAATGGCCAGAATTCCCGCACCGCAAAAAAGGACTTTCATGCCACCGTATCGGTCGACTAAAATGCCGGCTGGGATGTGTGCTATGGCATAAGCACACATAAAACCGGTGCTTAGATTTGCTAACGCACTGGCAGATGCTTGAAAGGCGTTTTGAAGCTCATTAAAAATGGTACCAGGAATGGCGACCCGCTGCATATTTAGGGTGAAATAGACTAAAATACCAGCGCTAAAAAGAAAAACTTGCTTCCGATGGCTACTAATTTTTAAAAGTGTCATAATAATTTCTTAAAATAATAAAAAAAATTGCTAAATTGTATAAAGATAAGGGGCTGTAAAAAAATTAACTTGACAATTTGCCGAAAAAATCGTGATTTGATTTTGGGGCCGACAACGAGGAGCATACCCTCAGGTATGTGACGAGGTTGGCGGCACAAAAAGCATT
>JBAYAV010000318.1:0-3891 GCA_041669565.1 Lentisphaeria bacterium | reverse complement strand
TTTTTCCATGGTTTTATATTTTGTAAGGAGGCTAACAAAATTTTTTGTGAGGGGGATTGTCAAATGGAGTGTCCGGTCGCGGACTTCTGTTTGTTATAATGTAATGACTTTTTTGAAATTGGGAATTGTTTTTTGGCCTTTCGGGAGCTTTTTGGAAAATAACTATTGCGTGGTGCTGGAATGGTTAAGGTTTCGAGGATCTTGGTTGGGAAACGAATGAATAAAAGCTATATTCTTTCTTTGGAGAAAACCTTAAAATGAGAAGGGCGGATGCGTTGATTTGGCTTGTTTGCAAGGCCTGCGTGGCGATGAAGAAGATCGCCAAAACAACCGATGTTTGAAATTAAAAACGACGCACGTCTGTGCGCCGCTACGAAAAAATTATCAAATTTACCGTCAAGTTATGGGATGGCTGTGTACAATTTTTGTAAAAAAGAATAGCTTGAGAATAAAATAGAAGGTGTTGAAATTTAGACATGGAGGCGAAATGAAAATATTTGTGGATTGTGATGCGATGCCCAGGCCGCTAAAGAAGGTCCTTTGTACAGTGGCAGAACGGGAAGAAATTAAAACAATTTTTGCGGCGGCAGTCAAACCCCGTATTGAGGAATCTGATTTTATTCAATCGGTGGGTGTTGGAAATGATTTTGATGGTGCGGATAACTGGATTGTGGAGCATGTGGAGTCTAGCGATCTCGTTATTACGGCGGATATTCAGTTTGCGGATCGTGCTATTGCGAAGGGCGCGGCGGTCTTAAATACAAAGGGAGAGTTTTTTACGCCTGAAAATATAAAGGATGCAATGGCTATGCGAAAATTGATGGATGAACTACGAGTGTCCGGTGAAATCGTGGGCGGTCCGGCTCCCTTTTCGGATAAAATGCGCATCCAATTCATAAACGCGTTGAATCGGTGTATTCAAAAAAAGAAGTAACCCTTGTGGTTACCCCTACCTGGGTAACCACAAGGGTTACCCCTACCTGGCATACCGATTTTTGTGAAGAATCATAATATCCCTCAACGAATTCTATTTTTATTTATTATTTTTATATTTCTGAGATTGCTGGAATTTTTTTGATAATCGAATAGAAACAAGTTTATTTGTTTATAAGATATTTTTTTCTGCAATTTAGATTTTTCACCGTTATATGTAAGCAATTCCATGCCTGCACTAAGATTGAGGTCTGTGCCAATCATGAATTCACCATAGGCGGAAAGAGGAGTGAGTCTAACGACTCGACTGCCGTACCCTGGGATTTTTAGTTCAATAAGCTCTGAGGGAAAAAACAAACCAAGGAAACGTTGATTTTTTAGTTCAAAAGCTGCATACTTATCAGCCTGCGGCAATTCAGGGACGGTTTCAGGAGCGAATGAAATTGTTTTATCTTCATCACTATTCCAGTTGCACATTGAAATAACATTCCAATCCGGCAAATCCGGATGTCCGCTAAAGCTGCTCGAATACAATTCCGGCAAATATTCACTCCATAGACCAAAATATTTAGCGGGATGAGAGTATGCCGGGATGACTTTGTGAAGTAATAATCGTCGGTCATCATCCATAAATTTCAGCCTTTCAGAGAAACATACTATACTGCCGGCTAGAAATTGATTAACAACGATTGAAAAAGCTTCTTCATCCGTGAATTTACCTATTGAAAGATTTTTATTGGATGGATTGTTTTTCCAAATACTGGTGTTTCGTCTTAATTGTAAAGCATCCGGATCTACTGCAAATAAACCATTATAAAAATTGCGTGAAATATTCTGTTTAATTCGAGTCGTATAAGCAGATATGTTGGAACCTTCAGCTCCCCAATGTCCACGCAAGTCAGCCCCGAGTCGAACAATGTCAGCTAATCCAGTTGATCCTTCATACAAGCCCCCACAGGAATTAATAACCACATCTTCTCCAACGGCTTTACGAATAAGTTCCAGACCACGACGATAAGCTTCTGCCCGAGTGTGTTCTGGTTGTTGAAATCGAGCGTTTTCATGGATGAATACTGCACGCATAAAGTCTAGTTTATGATAATAAAATCCCCAGTCTTTTAATCGAGTAAAAATTTTCTTAAGAAATTCTTCTGCACGTTCGGCAAAAGGATCAATCGTATAACAAGCGCCTTTCGCGCAGTTAAACAAACACGGATCACCGTTTTTGTCCCTCAGAATAATATCGGAATAACTTTTTGCGGCTTGTGATTTCGGGTCAATAACAAAAGGGGCAGTCCAAATTCCCGGATTGTATCCGGCAGCCTTTATATTATCAGCAATTACTTTCATACCTTCAGGAAAGCTATTCCGATTAGTTCCCCAGTCGCCAAAGTAATTTTCCCAGCCCATGTCGATCTGAAAAACATCAAAATCTATAGGTGAATGACGCAAAGATTCTAAATTTGCTCGAACCTCATCGGCATCAATATCCTTACCATAATAATACCAAGTACAGTAGACTGATCTTGGCTTTGTCCTCCTTGTGCCATAGTTATTTGCAACGCGCTTAATATGTTTTTCAAACAATTCTCTTTCATGGGAGCCTGAATTAATAATTAATCTATGAGTTTTGCAGGATTCCCCAGGATTGAGTTTAATGCCATCGAATTCAGCAATCGTTTCTATTGAATCAAAGCTATTTCTGTCTTGACTACTGCGAAACACAATGTCGCTTAAATGCTTTGTCTGACCGTCAAATCCAATAAACAGAGCCCTGTTATCCTGAGCAGAAACAACAAGCCCGGGGTCGCAATGAAATGCTGTAGGCAATACCGCATCAGGTGAATCAAATTCATTCCACGAGATTCCGCCGCCAGCAACGACTTCGGCACTGGAAAATGCTGCATCTAGCATGTTGCGATCTTTGGATGCCGGATTAAATTTACCGGGGATGTCGTTTTTTTGACGTGCCAAACGATTAACGATATATTGATCAAAGGGCACATCACCTAGTGGTGGGCTTATTATTTTTATAGGACTGATGGAATTTAGATTAATTGCTTTGTCCCGGCGATTGGTCAGAGTAAGTTCAATACTAATGAGTGATTCTGATTCTTTAACCAAGTTCCTTTTGAGCTCTAAATTATTTAAATTAGCTTTGCCAGTACTGTCAAATTCCGGTATTGTAAGCTTTTCGCCTTCAATCTCCGGAGCTGGTGTGAACCATAACATTTCGGATCCGTTTGGAGTCTTAATTTTTATCATTTTTATATAATTTCTATATTGATAATAAGCGCTTAAGCTTATACGTAAATCCGTGAAGTATTACACAAAAAAACACCAGGAGAAGGTTGAGTGAGTCTATAGAAACATATTTCCAAAATAATATAGTCTGACTGCAAGTGTGGTCGGTTGAAAAAAGGGTATTTTTTTTCAAAATCAGGGTAACCACAAGGGTTGCCCCTATGAAATCTTTCCACCGACTCCTTGAAATTTATCGACGAGGGCGGCAATTTTCTGAAAAACGCGTTGCTTTTTCCCAAAATATTGCGGGTTCAGAGGACTCATTTTAGGAAGGATTTCATTTAGTCCCATGCCATTTTCACTGGCATATCGTTTCTTTAGCGAGGTCAGAATATATCTTTTTGCAGCCTTTTCGTTCAGATTCTCGGTTTGAATCAGCTCTGCCACTTCTTCTTTTTGCTGTTTTTGGGCAAAGGAGAAGAAGGCATCCATAATACTTTCTTTATTTTGGAATTCGTCTAAATCGGTTTGGTTTATAAAGTCGACTACTAGGGTCTCTTTTGCCCGGTTGCTGATACTCGAACGAATTAATCGCCGGATCTCTTCAATCAAGAATTCTTTTCCGTTTCCGGTTTTATTCTTTTCAAAGATAAGTCCAAGAATATAATCCAGGTCTATTTCTTGCGATTTCAAAAGATCCACTTCAAAAACAAC
>JBAYAV010000317.1:0-3894 GCA_041669565.1 Lentisphaeria bacterium | reverse complement strand
CCGTTTTTAGGAATTACGAGGACATCCCCACTGCTGATATCGGTTTCTGAAAATTCTGTTTCATGGACTCTTGAATTTGCTAGAATTATAACTATTTCCATAAACTGGTGCATGTGTATAGTAGCCGGAAAATCGGCCAAATATAGACACTATTTTTTTGACACCCCATGAAGCTCCAAACAGAGATGATCGAGCGAGATCGTCTCTGTTGACCATCTTGCTTTAACGCTTTCTGTATTCACCGAAGTCGTTTCAATGCAGTAAAACCAATCCATGATCTGCGCAAAGAAATGATTTTGAGCAAAATTACCTTTCCAT
Organism: Lentisphaeria bacterium; assembly: GCA_041669565.1. Taxonomy (GTDB): domain Bacteria; phylum Verrucomicrobiota; class Lentisphaeria; order Oligosphaerales; family Oligosphaeraceae; genus JBAYAV01. The sequence goes on along the minus strand of JBAYAV010000317.1, from coordinate 3,576 downwards.
GGGCGTGCTTTATAGGTTTCCCCATTGCCGAAATTCGCGGATACCGGAATATTAAAGACTTTTCCTGCTTTGGTTTTTGCGGCGATTGCCGATAAAAAAGAGTCTTACTGTAATTGTTTATTTTAGATTTGCCTATTATTGGCTTTTCTGATGCAGCGCGTGGAAGTGTTGAAGCTTTCAATGCGTGGCAACAGTTCAGAGGTCTCATCCGTTTTTTTCAGAGAGGGGGCTATTCGGATTCCATTTTATGTTTGTGCAGTTTTATTCTATTTTATCTTATATTATTTTGCGTATTTATAAATATTTTTATTGAAAAATAAGTTATTTCGTTTATATTATTACGTTAATACGCTAGAATTCCAATGGTATTGTTTACAAATATTCAAAAAAAGGTTTTTTTAATGACGGCACTAATTTTTGCATTGGCATGTTGCCTTTGTACGGCTATAAATGATTTGATCTTTAGATTATATGCTCGCAAAAATCGATCTCGTGGTGCATATGTTTTAATAATAGGTCTTGTTTGGACGTTGTTATTTGTGTTCTTTTTAAAGTGTGATTTAACTTTATGGAAAGGGATATTGTTTTGGGGAATCGTTTCCGGGCTGTTTTCGGTGTCGGCAAATCTTTTTTTGCTGGAGGGAATGAGTCATAATGATGTCGGAATATGTTCAACGATTTATCGTTTAAACCTGGTGTTTGTTGCTTTTGGTGCTTTCATACTGCTTGGTGAAGCGGTTACTGTTATGAAGTTGCTTGGAATTTTATTCGCGCTCGTGGCAATTTATATCTTTTTTCTTGATACTTTGCACGGTGGGAAAACGACCAAAGCAAAGCTTGGGTTCTATTTAGTTGGAATCGCGGCCTTGCTTCGCGCAGGAATGGGATTGAGCTACAAATACGCGTTTATGCAGGGCGTTGATCGAAATTCGCTACTGGTCTTGAATGGCGCATTATGGATTCTTGGCGGAGCGGCTTATGTGTTATTCAGAGAAAAACATTTTGTTGGAAAGTTTGACAAAAAAAGCTGGGGTTATGGCGCTATTTCTGGTTTGCTGGTTGGTGGAATTGTGCTGTTTATGGCTTTGGCACTTCAGCATGGTGATGCATCAGTGGTGCTGCCGCTGGCGCAGATGAGTTTCATCGCAACTGCTGGACTTGGAATTTTGTTTCTGAAAGAAAAAATAAGCATAAAAAAAATACTCGGTATTATCGCGGGAATATTATGTATTCTCTGCATGAGTATCGCTGTTTAAGAAAGAGTCTATTCGTTCGAAATTATGGGTAAATATTGGCCCGGGTAAATTTTTAAGCTGATTATAGATCGTCCTTTTTGAGATTCGTTTTCGATGATTCCCAAGGATTCTGGCACGATCTTCATCGGCTTAATATTTTTTTGGGGGATCCTATCCCAGGCCGTCGTAAAGAAAACGGAGGGGGGTACTTTTAGAGCAATTTATATAAAGTAACAGGCCCTAAAAGTCCGGCAGTCAGCATCGCTAAACGGTCATGATTGCCGGGACCATTTGTGATATCAACAGTCAAGGTGTGCTTGCCTTCTTTCAGAAATCCCAGCATGCATCCGTATGGTTTCCATGGAAGTAACTCGATATGGTTTTTATCGACAAAAACATCCGCAATATCTTCGACACAGCCAAAATCAATTTGATATTTTCCGGCGGTTGTAATATCGATATCGATCGAGTATTGTGCGGAACCCGAGAAAGCAGGATATCCCAGTTCTTGCCAAGGCAACAAGGATTTTAGTTGAAGGGGTTTATTTCCGCCTTGCAAAAACGGTAGTGAGCGGTAGGCGTGTCGGTATTGGCAGGAAAAATTTCCGTAAAGATGAGGTATTTCGAAAAGGCCTCTTTCTGGGCCTTCGGTTCGAATTGTAATTATATTTTCGGATGGAGTTGAGCCTGTTCGTATATATTTTGTCAGGTCTGCGGAGAAATTGTAGCAGTCATAAACGCGTTCGTTTTTAAACTCTTTGATCTCCACATCGTTAAAAAGCAATTTCCAGTTGCCTTTCATCGCACTTCTGTCAAAAACGACTTTCAGCGTATCGGTTTTTCCGCAGTATAGAAAACGGCTTTGGTAAGAGACTTTGTTTTCACCTGAATCCAGAGGATTTTTCTGGCGGTCAAGCAAATTATAGGCCTTGAAAGATGGCGAATTTGGATCATTTCTGGCCTGCCAAATCGCGAGCGGGATATGATTATTAGGAAATTTTACCTGCCAGCCGGAACTTAGGTCTAGGGTTTCCGAGCGTGAAAGACATTTGGAGTCTGGTGTGCTTTCCCCGTTAAGAAGCAAGGAGCCCTTGGCAGAAATTTTTACAGCCTGGTTGTTATAAGTGCCGGTAAAATCTTTTTCTGCGCGATTAAACAGGAAGCTGATTATTTTATCCTGATCATCACGGCGCAGTATAAAAATATTTTCCTTTCCACCACCATTAAGCTCGGGACCGGGCAAAGAAGACAGAATTTCAGGAGTAAGTTCGGAGTTGAAAATCTCCGCGGGCGCATCCCATTGGGTTAATGGCTTTTCCAGTTTTGTGCCTAGTAATTGCGGAATTTCGCCAAGAACAATAACGCGTCCGCCGCGAGCCCTGAATTTTTCTAGCACGCCGGTGGTTTCAGCGCAAATGAACTTTAGAAATGGCAGGATAATCACTTGCCAGTTTTCGGGCATTTTGCCGTCCGGATGTTCGGCGAGGGTGATTTCATCAATCAGATCAAAGTCTTTCTGGTGAGATAATAAGTCATCTGCTAGCAAATGAATTTTTCGTTCCAGTTTACTGGCGTCCCAGGTCTGCTTTGCGTTGAACTTGCAATTAAAACTACTGGATGGATAAAGCATCGCAATGCCGCAGATATGTTCTCCCGTTGAAAGTGCCGCACAGGTCTTTTTGGCGTGCTCGATGAGAGCGGGCATGTATTTCCATTGAGAATGCTGATAAAATAACGATGGTGGTACCTCATCTTTACGCGGACCATCAAAGGAGTAGCTTAAGCCGTGAAGATTGAAAAAGTTTATCCCAAGAACCATTTGGTAGTCGAGGGAAAATTTTAAATCGCGCAGTGATGTTTCGTTGCCCATCACGGCTAAAGCGTCGGAACCGGCTTGTTTTTTGCCGAAAATATGAGCGGCAGAAGACACGACTTTCAGGCCGAAGTGGTAGGCGGCGGCATCGCGCCACGCAATCCCAGCTCCAAGTGGATCGGTGCATGGAATATCAAGATCTTTACAGCAGCGCAATTCATTTGGCCATAGATTGAGAACGAATGAGATGAATTCCGTGCGGGAAAGATGCCCCGCACTTTGAATGTTGTGTTTATGACACCAGTTTTGTACCTGCTGTAAATAATTTGTGCATTGCAGGCGCATCTGGGTCATGCGATAATCATGCCGAATCATGGGAGAGGTTTCGTCAATATCGACGGCCAGATGTGGCAGCTTTTCGATGATATCGTAAGCATGCTCTGCGGTAAACTCTTCTGCAAACTTACCCGTCCAGGGAAACACCCCGCCCGGTGCCGGCTCGTCCATAAAAACAGAATGAAAATCTGT
>JBAYAV010000316.1:0-3898 GCA_041669565.1 Lentisphaeria bacterium | reverse complement strand
TTTTAACGATTCCGAGTCGTATCCATAAAAAAAGCCGATTCCACAAATTCAGCAAAGTGTGGAATCGGCTCATTTATTTCAATTCTAGTTTTCTTTTGCTGGTTTATTTTTCAGCAACAGGAATGTCGGCAGACCGGCGATTTTATAGTATTGTAAAACCTGTTTAATAGTAGGATTATCCAAATCATCCGACTGGAATTCCACTTTAAGTACATTCTCCAACTCGCCAAGGACCTTTTGGTCTTTTAGTGTCGTTTTTTTCATCAGCATACAGCTTTTGCAGGAAATGCCCCAAAAGTCTACTAAAATGAGTTGTTTTGATTGCTGCGCTTTTTCCATTGTTGCCGAAAGATTATTCTCCCAACCCGCCATTTTAATTTCTGGTTTACGCATGATCTGAATACCGATCCATATATAATAGCAGGCAAAAAGCAGAATCAGCACGCCCATCCCCTTCTTAATATAAACCATCCACATGCCCGGCTTTGGTATCTTCGATATTCCGGCACCAAGAATTGGCCACGGCAATCCCATGCCAACGCCAAGTAACAATGGCAAAAAAATCGCAAAAGCATTACCCTTTGCCTGTAAATCCGCTGCCAATAACAACACCCAAATCAAGACCGGTGCAACGCAAGCACCCGCCAGCAATGCCGAAATGCCCCCTAAAACAAGCGCCGTTATATACACATTGCTTTTCCTAGCATCTTTACGCTTGCTGTGCCGAAAACGCGAAAAATCAAGAATAAAAACATCGAACATAGACAAAGCCAGCACAATAAAAATAACGGCAATCATCCAATTAAACCACGCCGATGAATTAATGACACCAAAGCGCGCGCCCGTTTTAACAACAACCGCCCCCACACCACCATAAACCAACGCCATTGCCAGACCATAAAGGCCGCCCAAAAAGCCGCCCCTCCCGCGTCCCGATTTGGAATGCGCGCCCGCGCCGATAATACTTAAATTAATAGGAATCATCGGCAAAACACACGGCGTTAAATTCAGCATCAGTCCAAGCGGAATAATCAACAAAATCGCCAGCAGAAGCCCATATTTATCAATAACGCGCTGCAATAAATTTTTTTCTGGCGGATGATTTCCGCTTCGGCTATGTTGAATCCAATTTATAAAATCGGAAGAATTCATATAGCCAGTCTCACGTCCGACTTCCGTAAATGTAGCTGCCAACGCATTCCAAGGAAGGCTGTCTGAAACGACCTCCGTAGGTTGATCCTCGACAACACTGCCAGCCTGATTCAACGACAGCGTAAACGTTTTATCCTGCGGCATCAGACACACCTTCTCCAAACAGCCCTGATAGCCAATTCTGGCTTTTACCGGGATTTTTGCACCCTGCAATGTATAGCGCAAAGTACTATCTTTGTCAAAAACCCATTCATCATCCTGCATAACCGGCTTATCGCTATCGGCAGCCAGGGCCGCCGTTCCGCCATTCAATAGCGTAATTTCCAGCGAGTCGCGGATTATATCAGCCTTTTCCGGAATTCCCAATTTTACTTCCAATACCAGTGCGTTATCCTTCTGAAGCAGTTGAGCATTCACACTGAAATCATCCGCAAAAGACCCTACCGCACAGAAAAGTACTACACTTAAAAAAAATCGTAACATAACAGGACTCCCTTTATTTTAGGTCCATTCCATTTCTACCGGAGGAACGCCTTTTTATTTTGTCCGATCAGATCCATGTTCTTCCGACCCATAGTCCTAATATAACCGCCAAACAGCCCGCAACATTCTCCACGATAATATTTAGAGCAAATTTCATATATTGTCCCTCGCCCAAGAAGATCACGCTATCGAAGACAAAACTGCTAAAAGTGGTAAAAGCACCTAAGAATCCCATAAAAACAAGCGGAAAATAGATTCGATAATTTGTCCACCTTTCTTCGCAGTAAACGAACAAAAGGCCGATAATGAAAGCACCGATGACATTAACGACCAGGGTTCCTAGTGGAAAACTTCCAAAGATCCGATTAATTTCCCGAACGATCAAGAATCTCAGCACGGTTCCTAAGAATCCCGCGCATCCTACCAGCAGTACTATTTTCATATTCGATACACTCTTTTTCTTTTCCCGGCAAGTTTTATCCACAAAAAAAGACCCTATTCAAAATATAAGGTCTACAAAATCAGCCGGCGGTTTTATTTTCTACCGTGATCATTTTTACAGCCCCTTAGGACTTTATCAGATAATTTCGATAATATTGAAGTTCCGCGATTGATTCGCGGATATCATCCAGGGCCTGATGGGCTTCTTTTTTCGTAAAACCCGGCAAAATTTCCGGTTTCCAATTTTGAGCGAGAATTTTAAGCGTACTGACATCGAGATTTCGGTAGTGAAGATAGCGTTCCAATTCGGGCATATACTCATATAAAAAACGGCGATCCTGCCCAACGCTATTTCCGCAAATCGGGCTCGTATTACAAGGGACCCACTTCTGAACAAAATCCAGCGTCATTTTTTCCGCCATTTTTTCGTCAATTTTACTTTCTCGGACCCGATCCACTAATCCGGACTGGCCATGATGCTGCTGATTCCACGCATCCATTTTTGACAATGTTTCATTCGATTGATGAACCGCAATCACGGGCCCCTCCGCCAAAATAGTCAACTCCGAATCCGTTATAATCGTGGCCATTTCCAAAATACGATCCGTTTCGGGTTTTAAGCCCGTCATTTCTAAATCAATCCAAATGAGATTTTTTGCCGATAACATTCAATAATTCTCCTTATTTTTTGTAATTTATTAAATATAATTCATATTATTAAGAATTGCATCCGCTTCTTTAATTTAGGACTAACAGAAGGATTTTTCATTGCGTTATTTACTTAATATCGGCAATACACATACCCAGCTCGGCGCTCAAAATGGCAGCGATGTAAAACTATTGGAAACCTGGAACTCACCGGCTTTAACCGAAGGAGTCCTTACCGCTTGCCTGCAAGATTATATTCCGGAACATGAAATAAGGGTCGCCTGCGTCGTTCCTCAGCTGCGCAAAGAACTGGAACAACGCTACAACAAAAATATTTATTTTGTCTCGGAAAAATCCTATCCCCAAATAGATTTTTCCCACTATGACACCCGCACTCTAGGCGCGGATCGGATTGCCAATGCCGGAGCCGCGTATGCTTTTTATGGCGGTCCCGTCATGGTTATTGACTGCGGCACCGCGATAACAACAGAAATCATTACCAAAGACGGTAAATTTCTGGGCGGCGCCATTCTTCCAGGACGGCAAATGCTTCGTCGTGCACTACACATGTTTACCGCGCAATTACCAGAGGTGCCAATGCGTTCCAACAAGCCCAGCGTCATTGGCAATAGCACGACCCAGGCCATTTTCGCCGGTGTCGATTTGGGTGTTCTTGGTGCCATCAAAGAAATCATTCAATCCGCTCAAAAAATTCCCGCATTGCAAAACTGTAAAATGATAACCGTCGGCGGAGATGCTTCATATTTTACCGAACATATTGAGCATTTACAGATGGGACAAAAATATTTAACCTTGCAGGGACTCGCAATAATGGAGATCGCGTAACGTGAATGCAGAAGCAGGCACCATCCAAAAAGCCCCCGATCCTTCCGAAAATTCTGAAAGTCTTCATCGTGCCATTGCAGAGCTTCGGGCCCAGATAGAGCACGTCATTGCCGGACAATCCGAGCTCATTGATTCCCTGTTTATCGGTATTTTAACTGGGGGGCATATTTTAATTGAGGGGGTTCCCGGGCTGGCCAAAACACTTACAGTCAAAACCTTTGCCCAGTGCATCGGCGGAGCATTTTCCCGTATCCAATTTACGCCGGATTTATTACCGTCAGACATCACCGGATGTCAAATTTATCAGCCGGATATCCAGCAATTCAGA
>JBAYAV010000315.1:0-3919 GCA_041669565.1 Lentisphaeria bacterium | reverse complement strand
CCCTCCGCTTCGTCCCAACATTCGTCGAGAAGCGGCCAAAAATATTTTAAAAATTGATACTTCCGGCATGCCTCTAAAATGGCGAGTGTTTTTTTGCACTGCACTATTTTCAACAACTCTTCAAAGAGCCGGCTCGTTGAAACTAGTTGAATTTTATTGCCAAGTTTAGCAATTGCATGTTCCACCTTCGGGCCCAATTCAAATTTATACTGCCCGCATAATTTCATTGCACGCAGCATCCGAACGGGATCCTCCTCAAAGCGAACATAGGGATCACCGATAACACGAACAACTTTCTGATAAAGGTCATCCATACCGCTTGAGAACGTAATAACTTCACGTGGACCGACCACATCATAATAAAGCGCATTTACCGTAAAATCACGACGCATTGCATCTTGTTCCAGCGTTCCGTAATAGTTATCATTCCAGATCATTTTGCCATTATCGCTACAGCGTCCGCGACGTTCTTCTTCTGTAGGCATTCTGCGAAAGGTGCTAACTTCATAAATAATGCTATTAAAATAAACGTGTGCCAATCGGAAGCGTCTGCCAATAATACGGCAGTGTTTTCTGCCGAAAACAACGCGCACCTCTTCCGGTGTCGCCGATGTCGCAATATCATAATCTTTCGGATCTGCATCCAGCAAAAGATCGCGGACTGCGCCGCCTACGATATAGGCTTCGTAACCATGGCTAACAAGCTCCTGCACAATTTGGCAGGGTTCTTTATCAAATTTCGTACTTATAGACATATAATAATTATAAGGATAACGTCAATTGTTCTGGTGGCGGAGAGCAAACACGTGCCACTGGGGAAAAACTTCGGCGATGTTCTGGGCACGGCCCAAATTTTTGCAAGGCTTGCAAATGCCGGGCGGTGCCATAACCTTTATGCTGAGCAAATCCATATTCTGGATACTGCTTATCTAATTCCACCATCATTCGATCACGCCAAGTTTTTGCAATAATACTGGCGGCGGCGATACTGGCAGAATGACCATCGCCTTTTACAATAAAACGTGCATCTATCGGAAAATCCTTCACTCTCAGACCATCTACAAAAACAAGATCCGGTGGATTTTCAAGAAATTTTAATACACTCTCGCGCATCGCAGCATGCGTTGCCTGAAGAATATTAATTCGATCTACTTCAGCAGCAGAGCGAAGAGCAACACACCACCGAATTCGTGGATCACTGCGCAAAGCACGGTCCAATTCTTTTCGCTTCGACTCCGATAAAACTTTAGAATCATCAACCGGAAGATCAAATTCATGTTCATCAATCGGCAAAATAACTGCCGCAACCACAACCGGTCCAGCAAGAGGCCCGCGTCCTGCTTCATCCACACCGGCTATGACCAAATCCGGATGATTTGCACGCGCTTCTCTCTCATAGATAAACATATCCTTTGGGACAGAATGCTTCTTTTTCATTTGTTTTATTCGAAACTCAATTTAATACGAAAACCAGATTCACAATCAACAAGACATCCGCGCTACTCGCATTTAATAGATAAGGGAGCGATGTTGCCACCGCTCCCTCATTAAAAAGAAAATTACATCATTAAAATTTAGACGAAGCGTTTTTCTTTTACGCGAGCGTTCTTACCAACCTGATCTCTCAGATAGTAAAGTTTTGCACGACGTACATCACCGTGACGGGTTACTTTAAAAGAAGCAATACGGGGAGAATGAAGTGGAATTACACGCTCAACACCCATACCGCCGTTTACGCGACGCAACGTAATTGATTGCCCAATACCAGTGCCGTTTTTGGCAATGATTGTACCAGCAAATGCCTGAATACGCTCTTTTTCATTTTCAATAATCTTCACATCAACTTGAACAGTATCACCAACATTCATTTCCGGAATGTCAGTCTTTATATTTTCCATACGAATTTTTTCAATTGTGTTCATTGTCGTCTCCATTAACTACATTCTTCAACTGTGGACTTATCAAATCGGGACGTCTACCCACAGTGCGAACAACCCGCTGTTCCTCGCGCCACTCCGATATCTTCCGGTGATTTCCGGAAAGTAAAACAGGCGGCACACACATTCCCTTAAATTCTGACGGCCGTGTATACTGCGGATACTCCAACAATAACTCATTGCTGAACGACTCTTCATCGGATGATTCATCCGAACCTAGCACACCCGGCAAAAGCCGTATTACTGCATCTGCCACGACAGCTGCAGCGATCGCACCATTGGTAAGAACATAATCTCCCAACGATATTTCTTCATCCATTAAACACTGACGCGCGCGCTCGTCAAGCCCCTCGTAATGTCCGCATATCAACACTAAATGTTCTTCTTTGGACAAGCGCTGAGCGGTCTTTTGACAAAAGGGCGCGCCCTGGGGGCAAAGCAATGCAACATGCGAACGCTCTGTCGTCAGGTCTTTAACACATTCAAAAAGCGGCTCCGGTTTCAAAACCATCCCGGCTCCCCCGCCAAAGGGTGTATCATCCACTGTTCGGCGCGCATCATGGCTGTAGTTTCTTAAATCGATAGAACGAATTTCTACCAAGCCATTCTTTTGAGCACGTCCGATAATTGATTCACCAAGCACACTCCGGCAAATTTCCGGAAAGAGACTGACAATATCAACATGCAAAAGAGACACCCCGTTTCAAAAACAATTTAATCTAAAACATCAACCGTGGCACGTAAACCGCCACGTCCAGCCGCACCACTTACGAGGGCACGAATAGCAGCGATGGTTTTACCACTTTTACCAACAATTTTGCCAATGTCTTTTTTCGCACAATGCACCTGGATCACATTCAACTGATTTTTTTCGACCAAATCAATTGTTACATCATCCGGTTCATCTACAAGTGCCTGAACTACGTATTTTACAAAATCCTGTAGCCCTTCAACAGTTACTGCAGCACCATGATATTCATTATCTACTTTTCGGTCAGAAGCTTTCTTAGAACTGCTTTCGCTGTTTTTTAATGACGGCTCATCTGCATTACTAATATTAGATTGACCACCGGCGGCTTCTACTCCATCCTCATTTCCGAATAATTTCTTAAAAAAAGAAAGTCCCATAATACTATCCCAATTTACTCAGCGCTTTTTGGCGCTACTTTTTCTGCATGATCAACGGCAACTGCTGCTTCATCATCAGCCGCTTTCGCTTCATTTGATTCTACTGCTTTTTCTGCAGCGGCGATTGTTTCTTCTTCAGCGGCCTTTTCAGCAGCAGCCTTTTCAGCAGCAGCCTTTTCAGCAGCAGCCTTTTCAGCAGCAGCCTTTTCAGCAGCAGCCTTTTCAGCAGCGGCAGCTAACTTTTCTGCTCCGAAAGATTTTCCTGTGCGTGCACGTTTAATAATAGCCGACACAGTTTCACTAGGCTGTGCGCCACGGGGGATCCAATAATCCACACGTTCCAAATCAATTTTTTCAGTTTTGTGGCGAGGATCATACATACCGATAATCTCAATAAACCGGCCATCACGCGGGCAGCGGGAATCCGCTACGACTATACGGTGACATGCCGCGTTACGAGTACCAGTTCTGCGAAGTCTGATTTTTACTGACATTTCTTTCTTCCTTGATTACTTTCTTTCTTGTGCAGAATTTTATAATATTCTAACTACTACTTCATTACGAGCAACCTGTCAGACATATATCATTGACTGCAAAACTCCATGACTTTCCCGAATATTTGAATAAAAGGCTGTCCATAATTTTTATTTTCAGCTTTTTATTTTAATATTCCGTTCGATCAGTCCTATTTTCTAACGATGCTCTCTATCTAACAAGAACTCCAGAAATAAAATTATGTTCTCATTCCATTAAAACAGTTCCCATAATTCTATTTCTTTAACTCTCTATAAATCTAAATAAACCAAAGTCGGTTTCTAAATATAACCCCTACAACCACAAACGCAAATCGTTTT
>JBAYAV010000314.1:0-3919 GCA_041669565.1 Lentisphaeria bacterium | reverse complement strand
TAAAAAGTGATTTTTTGTGTATGGAAGGATCTATTCTTTAAATGGAGTGAATTGTTTTGCGGATAATAAAGACGTTTTTGTTATTTGTAAATATGATAAACGGGTGTATTATTAGGTTGTCTTAAAAGAGATAGAGAAATTAAAACGAGTTTTCGTAATAATTGTAGGATATTGTGATGCAAAATAAAAAAAATCCATTGTCATGTAAAGAATATTATTTATTACATAATTTAAGTAGCTTGCATTTAGTCCCTTCCAATGAAAAAAAATATATCTCTGTGGGAAAAGAATTGCCGGATAATCCAGAGTTTGATCCGAGCGATGTTTTAGCCGTAATGCTCAATCATATGTTAAGTGAGGGCGCTATGGTGTTAGTAAAACTAAATTTTAGAAACATGGTTTTGTATTATTATCATGAAAATTATATTGGAAAATTGAGGAATGCTGCGGGAGAATGCGTGGTGGAGAATGTGGTTGCGGATCAGTCGCTGTTGATTATTGGAATCGTGACATCGGTGGTTCATACGCAACGGCCTTCTAAAATTCATGAACCAACGATTGGAATTCCTGATTTTAGGCCGAAGTGGTTGCGAGAAGTTGAAAAAGAAAATTTGTCGCGGGTATTTCCCTCTGTGGAGGCGATGGTTCGTTTTACGATTTTACTTGCTGAAAAAAATGTGGAACATCAGACAGGTGGGCCTTTTGGGGCTGCTGTTTTTTCTTCGGATACCCTCGAGTTGGTAACCGCAGCAGTCAATCTCGTGGTGCCGATGCAACAATCCTGTGCCCATGCAGAAATGACGGCAATTATATTGACGCATCAAAAATTACAGCTTCTCGATTTAAAAAAATATACGATCGTGACGAGTTCAGAACCGTGCTCGATGTGTCTTGGCGGTATTCTTTGGAGCGGTATGCGTCAAATAATTTATGGTGCTTCTGAAAAACTTGCGGAAAAAATCGGTTTTGATGAGGGCGATAAAATAAAAGATTGGAAGGCAGCTTATCAAAAGCGCGGTATCCAAATTACCGGCCCGCTGTTGGAATCCGAAGTAGAAGAGGTCTTTAAGCTCTACCAAACCAAAAAGGGTAAGATTTATTAAGAGGCGACTTCTTTTAGCGGATCATAAATTCCTTTTTTAAGAGGTTTTCTTTGGTTTCTTTTCTGGGTTTAACAGGAACCATTCATAAAAAATATAATTAGAAAAAAAACGAAAATGAATACATCATCTTTTGAATTGCAATTTCTTGGAACCGGTGCTGCGGATTATGACTGGGATTCTTTCGGCAAACCTGGTGTTCGCGGTAGTACCAGCTCTCTTCTTAACAACCATATCTTGATTGACTGTGGAGCAACGGGGCTTCGAAATCTCAAACGCTTCAGTGTACCGTTTTCGACTGTCGACACACTTCTTATTACGCATTCGCATTCGGATCATTTGAATGTCGAACAAATTGTTGAGCTGAGCGCCGCACGAAAAAAACCGTTGGAGCTCTATGCTTCTCCTGAATCCATCAGTAAAATTCCAAAAACAGAAACCATTATTACACATCCGCTTTCTCCAGGAATGAAATTTGATCTGGGCGATATCGCCGTTACAGCACTTCCTGGAAATCATCAAACGGATATCCCTGGCGAAATTACGCTTCATTATTGCTTTGAGACACCCGTCGGGAATCTGCTTTACGCACTCGATAGCTCGTGGCTGCTGAAAGCTGAAATTTTATTGCTGAAACACCTGCATTTGGATTGGTTTATCATGGACGGCACGGTTGCCGATGATGGCGACTACCGAATCTTTGAGCATACGGATATTAATATGGCAAAACATATGGTAAAAACATTGCGGGGGATGCAAATTGTGACCGATGATACACAAATTTATCTTGATCATTTTGCAAAAACCTTATGGCCGATTGCGGAAAAAGACCGGCAACAGAAGGTCGCTGGAACGGGCTTTCATCTTGCCACTGATGGCTTGAAAATCTCCCGGTGAAAAAATCCTTTCCCTATAATCACATCGATGTTGGGATTGTTGAATGGAAGGCCCTTTTTCAAAAAAGTACTATTGTAATTTTAGGGTGCTTTTTGTCATGTGACTTGCAAAAGGATCCGAACTCGAGCTATTTCCTGCATTTTGAGGGGCAGGGGGATACCTTGTTTTATATTTTCCCTGCTTCTGGAAGTTTACTGTTTTTACAGCTTTTTAGGATGATGGGCGACTCTTTTGCAACACAGTCATCATTCTTTTTAATCCAGGTATTCCCATTGATTTCGATTCCATCGACGGAATTTGCACGAATTAGCTTATCATGGTTGGAAATAAATTTGTTGTTGTTTATCGTTATGTTATGATGGTAATAAAAATCATCAGAAAAACGCTGAATAACCGGATTAATATCAAGGACGGATCTCGTGGATGTCTTTTGTATATAGTAGCAATTGTCAAAGGTATTATCACAAATTTGGATGTTTTCTGCGGGGCCGGATTCAAACCACAAATTCGTATCGCCAGAAATATAGATTGCCGCCGCGGCTGTATGGAAAAAATTATTCTCCACTACCGCATTTTTAACACCGCTTAAAAGGATCCCTCTTGGTCGATTGTTTCGGAATATAGAATCGCTTATATGAACCTGGGGAACTGCACTTTTATTCCATACGCAATCAAGTGGTGCAAATGAAAGAGGTAACTTGCGATCGAGCGTTACTTGCATAAGCTGTTTGCCTAAATATTCCACGTCCTTTATTATTGCCTGCCCATAAGGCTTCAATGTATCTGTTTTTATAAATTCAAGAATGTCGCCGGGCATACCGCATCGAGTTCCTAATTGCTGATAATGCACATCTTCGAGAAAAACGGTCTTTTCTATGCAATAAGATAAGCTGCTTGCGCGTCGATAGATTCCGTGGATGTTAATCGCGTCATCTAGTTGGTTTTCAAAAAGACATTTGTGGATCGTAATTAGACCTCGGCAATCAACAAAATGAGTAGCATCATCGGAACAAGATACGAGACGCCGATAACGTCTAGAAGGAGTGACCTTTATCTTTTGCAGGTTGATATTTGAACAATATTGGGCTAGTATCCCCATTGCGCCGGAGTGGCATATCTTAACTTGATCGATTAAAACATTGGAGCAATGGTCCAGTACTATTGCCGGATTATGACGTGCCTGATGTTTGATGGCAAACAGATCTCCGGGGTGTCCGAATGCTAATGGCAGCCGGACTTTGCGCGGAGCTAAATATTCTGCATTCCTTGAACAAACGACTACGAGATTGTCGGCAGATGGGCTATGGTTCGCGCGATCAAATTTGACCATTGTCATACGTTCGACTGGCGTCCAGTCCGGATCATCTACCGGAAATACTAATCGCTGGTTTTGAACTGCTATTGGACGTTCAAAGGCAAGATCTGTATAATCTTTTCCACAATTTAGGACCTCAGCATTACTGACAAAATCGTCATAAAAGTCTATTTCAAGATTGCTTAAAACGATGTTTTGGCATTTTTGCAACAAGAATGGAATGATTCGACCATGAAAAATAAGCGTTGTGTGGTCGCCTATTATTTTGAAGTTATTACGGTGTTCTACATAAAAAGCAATCTTTTTGATCCCTTCATCATTGTTTGAAAGAAAATAGTGCTTTTTGAAAATTCCGTCAATATAAAAATGATAAGTCCCTCCTGGAAGCAAGATCCCGTCAATGGCTGGGGTTGAATGGACTTTTTTTAAAATCTTCAGAATCTCAGCTGTGGCATTCTTCTCTAAATATTTTTTGGAAATTTTAAGTATCATAATTTTTGCTTTTCTACGTTAAATTCTATCCTGCGGTAGTGCGAAAACAGTAAAATTTCCGACGCCGTGGTGTATTTTTTCATGAGTCAGAATTTCCAATTCAACATATCGGGCG
>JBAYAV010000313.1:0-3934 GCA_041669565.1 Lentisphaeria bacterium | reverse complement strand
TCTTCTTCTGTAACAAACTGCACTTGAAACTCTTTTGATGTGTTTGGATAATCAGCCATGACACTAATATACTACATATAGTGTTATTTGAAAATTGGTCACCCCAACTTTATACCCCCATTTCTTTATTAATCATAAGAATAATAATATAATTCTATCTTTTAATTTTGCCGTTTTTATAAAACAGATCGTCGTATTTTCTTTTCATAAGCGAGGATAAAAGGAGTCGCTTATGCGTGTCCTAAGATTTTGAACCGATAAAACTAAAAAGTCAAGCATTCTGTAAATCGCAGGTCTGTAATTTGTTATCTCGTTTCCTTTCAGAATTTTCCGGAATCTATGAAAAACAAGGACGTGTCAATATTCCAGAATACAGCCTTTTGAGATGCACGGCTGTGCGTCTCAAAAGGCTGTTCGTAATCGGATTTATTTACTTTTTATATTGTTCAATATCTTCTGTTCCGTAATACGCTTTAAGATACAGATCTTTGATTTCCGAAATCAATGGGTAACGCGGATTTGCACCTGTGCATTGATCATCAAACGCTTTTTCAGAAAGCTCATCAAGGCCGCGAAGGAACTCTTTTTCCGAAATTCCATATTCCTTTATACTCATTGGGATACCGAGTAAATTTTTCAACTCATCGACCTTTGTAATCAGAATTTCGACCTTCTCTTCCGGCGTCATCCCTGGAGTTGTAAAATTCAAGGCATCGGCAATCATGCCGTAACGTTCTTTGGCTTCGGGACACTTGTATTGTGAAAATGTGCCCTGACGCGTGGGTTTATTGGTGCCATTAAAGCGAATGACATAGCCGATAATAAAGGCATTGGCAAGCCCATGTGGTACGTGAAAAGCAGCACCAAGCTTGTGCGCCAAAGAATGACATAGACCAAGAAACGCATTTGCAAAGGCCATCCCGCCCATTGCGGATGCATGATGCATTTTTTCACGCGCTTTCGTATCGGACGGATTTTCATGAACTTTCGGCAGATATTTGAATACTAGCCGCGTGGCTTCGTTTGCCATGGCATTGGAGAATTCGCTGGCCATGATGGAAACGCGTGCTTCCAAGGCATGAACAAGAACATCGATACCGCTATATGCGGTCAGTTTTGGGGGCATATTCATAACGAGCTGCGTATCAATAATGGCCATATCCGGCGTAAATTCATAGTCGGCGAGCGGATATTTATTTCCGGTTTTTTCATCGGTAATAACCGCGAATGGCGTGACTTCGGATCCTGTGCCGGAGGTTGTGGGAACACAGACCATCATTGCTTTGTTTCCAAGGTGTGGAAATTTATAGACGCGTTTGCGAATATCCATAAAGCGCATGGCGATATCTTCAAAGTTGACTTCGGGGTGTTCATACAGCAGCCACATGATTTTTGCCGCATCCATAGGAGAACCGCCGCCGACGGCAATAATGGTATCGGGCTTAAATGTCGTCATTCGTTCGACCCCTTTGTGGGCGCAGTCTAAGGTTGGATCGGGCTCAACATCGGCGAAAACTTCGACCACGATATCCAGTTCTGCCAGGCGTTTCAGCATGCCTTCTAGCATTCCTGAATTGTAAAGATAGTGATCCGTTACAACAAAGGCGCGTTTGCGGCCATCATCTTTTAAGTCACGCAGGCCGTCATTGAGGCAGCCGTATTTGAAATAAACTTTTTTGGGGACTTGGAACCATAGCATATTTTCCCGCCTTTTTGCCGTTGTTTTAATATTTAGTAAATGCTTTGGGGCTACATTCTGTGAAACGGAATTTCCGCCCCAGCTTCCACAACCAAGAGTTAAGGACGGATCGAGTTTGAAGTTATACATATCGCCGATCGCCCCCTGACTAGCCGGCATATTAATCAACGTACGACAGGTCTTCATCTTCTCACCGAAAATCTTAATGCGGTCATCATTGCGTGAATCGGTGTAAAGAACACTGGTATGCCCCAGTCCGCCGAAATCCAATAATTCTTGAGCGCGGACAAGAGCTTCCTTATAGTTTTTTACTTTATACATTGCCAGTACGGGCGACAGTTTTTCAATACTGAATGGATAATCTTTTCCAACGCCATCAGTTTCAGCAATGAGCACTTTGGTATAATCAGGTACCGGGATGCCTGCTAAATCCGCAATCTTGACGGCGGACTGCCCGACAATTTTTACGTTGATTCTGCCATCGATTACCAGGATGTCGGCAAGCTTTTTCTTCTCTTCTTTGTTTAGAATATAGGCGCCGCGCTTCAAAAATTCGGTTTTTGCTTTTTCATAGACTTCTTCTACAATAACAACGGATTGTTCTGAGGCGCAAATCAAGCCGTTATCGAAGGTCTTACTTTGAATAATGCCGCTGACCGCCATCAAAAGATCGCAGGTCTCGTCAATAATTGCCGGCGTATTTCCTGGGCCAACACCAATGGCTGGAATTCCACTTGAATAGGCCGCTTTCACCATTCCGGGGCCACCAGTCGCTAAAATCATATTAATCGATGGATGGCTCATGAGGTGCTGACTTTTGGCAATGCTGGGCTCTTCTATCCAGGCAATAATATCTTTCGGAGCGCCGGCTTCCACGGCTGCATCTAAAATGATTTTTGCTGCTGCAATGGTACATCTCTTAGCCCGCGGATGCGGACTGAAAATAAGCCCATTGCGGGTCTTTAGTGTTATCAGTGATTTGAAGATCGCCGTTGAAGTCGGGTTTGTTGTCGGGATGATACCGGCAATAATGCCGATAGGCTCGGCAATTTTAATAATTCCGAACGCTTCGTCATGCTCGATTTCATCGCATGTCTTTTCATTTTTGTACTTGTTGTAAACTTCTTCGGCAGCAAAATGATTTTTAATCACTTTATCTTCCACAACGCCCATGCCGGTATCTTCTACGGCCATTTTCGCTAATGAAATTCGGGCATTATTTGCGGCTAATGCACCCGCACGAAAAATGTTGTCGACCTGTTCTTGGGTAAAGTTGGAATAAATCTTTTGTGCAGCCTGCACTTTTTCAATTAATTTATCCAAATCTTCCCGATCCTGCTGATCCTTTGCTGTAGGATCTGCGGCAACTGCCTTCTTTTTGTTCGCTTCGTTTGCTTTCATTCGTAATTCTCCTTTTCTGGGGATTTTACAACGCTCGTACTAGGATCTCTGCATGGACGTTTTAATAACACTTAAAATATAGATATATTTATATTGTTTAGCATAATATATATATTCTTTTTATGAAATCAAATTAGAAACAGTGAAATAATAATATTTTTTTCTTAATTAGCGGTGTTTTTGACTTTTTTTGGCATTTGGTAAGTTATGGCGGATGTTTCTGGTGCTATCTGAAAATTTATCTTAAAGTGATAGGATTTTTGAATGCTATCGCACGGCCGTACATCTTTACTATTATTTCAAATTCAAATATTGCAAATATTTGCATAAAAGTCCTGAAGAGAGGGATTTGATTTCAAACATCGGTTGTCTTGGCGACGTCTTTATTCTTAATTTAAATATCCTGTTATTTTGTAGATCCCCCTTGTAGCGGCGCACGGACGTGCGTCGTTTTTGATTTTAAACATCGGTTGTCTTGGGGCCGTCTTTATTCTTAATTTAAATATCACGTTATTTTGTAGATCCCCCTCGTAGCGGCGCACGGCCGTGCGTCGTTTTTGATTTCAAACATCGGTTGTCTTGGGGCCGTCTTTATTCTTAATTTAAATATCCCGTTATTTTGTAGATCCCCCTTGTAGCGGCGCACGGCCGTGCGTCGTTTTTGATTTCAAACATGCCATTGTCTTGGGGCCGTCTTTATTTTTAATTCAAATACTTGTAGTTTTCTTGTGAATTAGTATACTACATCATTTTTTTTCAAAAACAACCGAGAAATCGCTTGTTTTTTTTGAAACACGTAGTATATTATATCATTGTATTTTTATACTACAAATC
>JBAYAV010000312.1:0-3950 GCA_041669565.1 Lentisphaeria bacterium | reverse complement strand
TGTTAATGGGACAACCGTTTGTTCTATTCTTTACTATAGCCCAACAAGACCTTTCTGTCAATAGCAAAAATAAAATATTTCAAGAATAAATTTAAAAAAAAGAGACAAGTTTATTTCCATATCCTATTTCAATTCTTACTTGCATAAAAAAAAACTTCGATTTTTGTTAAATAGGTTCGGAAACAGGAACATTTATAGGTAATTTTTCGTTTTCTGAGGATGAAGATTCGAGCTGTTTTTTTTTGAGAGGGGAAAAACGAAGGCATGCCGTTTATCCATATCCATGAATATTACTTATAAGAGCCCCTGTTTCTTTCAATCGGAAAAGGGGCATTTGGTAATGCAACTCATTTTTTTTATGTTGTGACAAGGGTCTTATTTACTGCTATTTTTTCTAAAAAGACTTCCCCCTGTCCTTCCGCCAGAGTCTGGTGTTTCCCATTCCATTCAAGAGATATTGGAACTCCTTCCGGCGAGTTATAGGACAAAACATAACCGGAATCTTGGCTTTTTATGGTTACCCTGATTTGTCCTTGGGGGTGCGGCATCGTCCCCGACAAAGATTTTAGACTTCCAATATGAGGCGCCAGCAGAATCCTTTTAAACCCAAAGGAAGCGGGCCGAATACCAAGCAATGCCGTAAAAAAATGATGTAGCGGATGAGCACTCCAGGCATGACAATCCGAACGCGGATTAATAAAATTTTCTGGTATCGTCTTTAGTCCATCCGCATCAAAACGGTACCAATAGCTCATTCTCCGGAAAAGTTCTTCCGTAAGATTCCGTGTTGCCGCCATCTCAAAGAATAAATGCGCGAAACAGCTCGAACCCGGTTCTGGCCCACACCGGTGATTTTGCAGTGCATCCGTTAATTGTTCTTTGCGAAACTCCGGGATATTACGACTCTGCAGCGCGACAATCTGGGCATGCTCCGAAAAATAAAGATGTTTTGAATCGTTGGCATAAATACCGCGTTTCGAATCCCAAAAGTATCGATCTGCTAAAACAACACCCTTTTTAGCACACTTCTCCCATTCACTGCCACGACTCGATTCGCCAACATAATTTTCCAATACGGACAAACGTTCCAATGCTACAACGCACAACAAATTCGTAATTGCATTAGGATGATTATCGGAATCTGGGGGCGTGCCATTTTCCCAGCCATCACTTGATATCCAATCAATAAAATTCCACCCATCAGGCTTCAATAATCCTTCCGGCGTAATCTGCTGTAAAAGATTTACCATTGCCTTGCGACAAATCGGGAGAAGCTCTTTAACCAGTGCCGCATCATCGCGCCACAACGCATAATCATAAACCAACATAATGTAATGCAGCATGTAAATGGGAATAATCTGCACATCCCAGCTTGGCCAGCGAGAATGAAGACAGCCATTCTTATTATAACGCTGCGATTGTCCCAATAAGCGCAATGCATGACGCTGCAAACACGTGTCATGGGTTACGACGGACAGAATTGAAGATTCCACCCATACATCACCAATATACATCAGCTGTTCATAATAAGGGCAATCACAAAAAATATCATGACTGCATGCGGCCAATGTCGCAAAACATTGCTCATTTAATCGCTCGAGACGTGGATCGCTGCAGCACGCCTTGTATTCTTTTTTTAAGGGATATCCGGTAGAAAAAAATTCAAGGTCGATTAATTCCAGCGGCGTCTCTGCAGTATCTACCTGCAATTCCAAATAACGGCCGGCATACCACCAAAAAGATTCATAAATACAGACTATTGCCGGGTCTCCGCCGGCAAGGATTTCATCGCCTGTACCGTGAAATTCTTTATGGATGATCTGATTACGGTTTCCTTTTTTCATCGGGCCGCCATCATCTTGCGTCCAGGCATATTTGTCAAAAAGAGTTTCGGCCCAATGCAAGCGAATTTTAGCGCCCGATCCACCGCGAAACTTCAAACGATAATAGACACATTCATAGTTTTCATAATCTAGAATCCAGCGTTTGTGCTGATGTTCTCCTATCTGTCCCAAAACAGAAGAGCCGGAACGAACAGCAGGAAACGGCAATAAATTATAATTCATTGGCGGCAGCGTTGATTCTAACAACGTTCGTCCATCTTGAAAAGGCTGCGCCATTGCCCAACTGGACAATTCTTCCATGCCATTGAAAGCCTGCCAAGGGAAGGAATGGCCCTCAATTTTCTGTTTTGCGCCCGTGCCCCATGCGGGACCGGGATTCACAAACTCAACTCCATCAAGTGCTTTTCCCCGCCACCCAGGTTGTTTTGTGGAAATTTCTGGATGCGTCACAGAATCCAGATAAAATCCCGGTTTAATCGATACCTGCGCTCGCGGTTTTGCTGCTTCAGTACCATAGAAAAAAAGCCGCACAAGCAAACGATGCGTTCCACAAAAGAGGTGACTTTTTATCCGACGACAAAACCAACCGAAAGAATCCCCATATTCTGGGCCGGCATCCAATCGTATGCCATCCAGAAAAAGGACACATCTTTCATCAGCAGAATAGACAAATTCCAATTCACCGGCGTCCGTCGTAAAATCCCTTGCCAAAACAGCGGCATAAGGGGGCTCGGGTGAATTCGCAATATGCACCCATGTACTAAATTTCTTCTGTATCATTTTATCCATTCAACTTTTTTAAAAATCATCCCTCGAAACTCCATATTTCCAAATTCCCCACCCGTGGCATTTTACAACAGAATCACGTCTTTTCCATGCATTCCGCCCAACAACTGAAAACAAAAGGCGAAAAATAAATTTCCGCAAAACATCGACAGAATTATTAAAACAACGAATCGTTAATCGGCATCCTTTATCATTCGATATAATCGTTCCAATTCATAACACTTCCGCCACAAATATCATTTACGAAAATCAATCTCCAGTACTTTCTCGCTTAACAATAACGGGCGAAATTAATATTTTTTCAATATTACAACTTTTGCTTATACAATCCTGAATTTGCTGAACAGTCGCAAACGTAACACCTTCCGTATCTTCGCGTATACTACTCAAAGACGGAAAAGTATGACAGGCAAAAACTTGATCATCATATCCTAATATCGCGACCTTCTTTTTCTTTTTAGCACAGTACTCCAGCAAAGAAAAAACCATTATATCCATAAAAAGAAAAACCGCATCGGGTTGAAAATCATCCGTAAAAAGCGGAGCAATCCATTCCTGCTTTATTTGTTGATCCAGTGCATTTACCGGCACCGCACAATCGCGTATATTTAAATCAGGATGTTCAGCCACAAAGGACTGAACACCTTGCCAGCGATGAAAAAAAACACTCCGTTCATCATCATAATCCGCAACACGAAGAATTGCTATATTCCGATATCCCTGATCGTATAAGTACTGCATTGCCATCCTTCCGCCAGCATGATTATCCGTTCCCACCATTCGACAATTCTTTAATGGAAGATGACAATTGCAGCAAATAATCCGACGCGGATCCATTAACTTCTCAATCTGTGATATTTCAGAATTTTCTAATTGTTCAAACAGCAACAAGGCGTCAATCTGGTCCGAAAAGGCTTCCAATTGCGAAATCGTATTGATCAGATTGACGTTACAACGCTCTTGTTCCAATTGCGAACGCAAAGCAAAAACAAGGCGTTGATAAAAAGGATACATCATCACGGTCTGATGCAAATAAAGCGTGACATTCTTCTGTACAAGGATATTCACTTTGTTTTTCTGATTAACAAAAACCCCCTTGCCCTGCATCCCATAAACAAAACGATACTCTTGTAGCTGATGAATTGCGCGCTTTACCGTATTGCGATTAAGATTATACTTCAAAGATAATTCAGACATGGACGGAAGACGATCGGTTAACTCGCCCGATAAAATCTGATTATGCAGTATTTGATAAAGCCTTTGATAAGGCGCTTTTTTTGACGCTTTTTTTTCCATTATTTTTTTTATTTATAAATTATT
>JBAYAV010000311.1:0-3972 GCA_041669565.1 Lentisphaeria bacterium | reverse complement strand
TCGGTCAACGTGCCATCGACATCAAGAATAACCACCCTTATTTTTCGTAATTTATCGGTTAAGTTCATGCAACTCCTTTATCTTGGTTAAAACGACTTCCAAATCATCCAACTTCAATGAATTTGGACCATCCGACATCGCTTTATCCGGATTTGGATGCGTCTCTAAAAACAGCGCATCAATACCAACAGCAGCAGCCGCACGCGCCAACGGAAAAACATACTCGCGATTTCCACCCGATGTGCTCCCCTGCCCGCCCGGCTTCTGCACCGAATGCGTCGCATCAAAAACAACCGGACAACCCAGCTCACGCATAATGACAAGACTGCGCATATCAACGACTAAATTGTGATACCCAAAAGAACTCCCGCGCTCCGTCAGCATAATCCGTTGATTATCACACGACTCCAATTTGCGAACGACCTGCGCCATATCATCCGGCGCAAGAAACTGGCCCTTTTTTACATTGACCGTCTTTCCCGTCGACGCAGCAGCCACCAGCAAATCCGTCTGACGACACAAAAAAGCCGGAATCTGCAGAATATCCGCCACGCGTGCCACGCGCGCACACTGTCCCGGCTCATGCACGTCAGTCACAATGGGACAGCCGAATTCCTCTTTAATGCTTTGCAGAATATCCATCCCGCGCTCTATGCCAAGTCCACGAAAAGATTTAATGCTGGTGCGATTCGCTTTGTCAAAAGAAGCCTTAAAAACATACTGGAGGCCTAATTTAGCACATATCTCAATCGCTTTTCCCGCAATCTGACGGCAAATTTCACGCGATTCGGCCACGCATGGCCCCGCTAAAATTAGAAGGGGGCTCTTGCCGCCAACAGAAACTTTTTCCGTAATGGAGAATTCTCTTAAACTCATAATTTTCCTTTTCGTATCATAGTCGTGAATAATAAAAAAAAGCCTTCAAATCGTTAGTATGTAAGCTGACGCGTGGTAAGCAAAACACTCTGCCACAACTGACCCTGCGGGTCAATTTTTCGACGATTGCTTGTGGTCAGAAGACTCGGCACATACGTAAAGTATCCATGCCAGTTTCCCACCACTAAATCCGTCATGCCCGCCATCGCAGCATGCACAGCATGCTGGGCCAAATGCAGGCAGAAAATAGAATCCATACCATTGGTAGTGATGCTACGGATTTCATAACTGGGATCAAAATACTTGATGTTGATTTCGGTCTTTATGTCATAAAAATAATCATTGATTTTTTTCTGCAGATAAACACCAATATCATGATGCAGAATGTTGCCAGATTTGTCCTTAACCACCTTCGAGTCAAACAAATTCTGCCCTGCGCCCTCCGCCACAATAATAACCGCATGATGCTTCAAGGCCAACCGCCGTTCCAATTTTTTCAAAAAACCGTCTTCCCCTTCAATCTTAAACGGCACTTCCGGTATCAGACAAAAATTTACCAGCGAATTCGCCAGCGTTGCAGACGCCGCAATAAAGCCAGAATCACGCCCCATAATGCGAATAAGCCCCACGCCGTTATAACTGCCCTTCGCCTCGTTATGCGCACAAGTAATAACCGGACTCGCCGCTTGTACCGCACTCTCAAACCCAAAAGTCTTATCCATGAAATTCAGATCATTGTCAATCGTTTTTGGAATACCAATCACGCTGATGCAGACACCGCGCTTTTCCGCTTCCATCGCAATTTCATGAGCCCCGCGCTGCGTACCATCTCCGCCAATCGTAAAAAGCATATTGATATTCAGCCGATCCAGCGTTTTCACCATCTCTTCCACATTCTGCGCCCCGCGGGAAGACCCCAAAATGGTTCCGCCATCCTGATGAATATCATCCACAACATCCGGATTCAACGGAATGGGACTTAAATTATAAGAGGGAATCAGCCCGCTATAGCCATACTGTATACCAAAAATATTATCCACGCCGTAAATATGCCACAGCGTATTCACAATGGCCTTGATCACGTTATTCAACCCCGGGCACAACCCGCCACAGGTCACAATTGCCGCACGACTCCACGCAGCGTCATGAAAAATCTTCCGGCGCGGTCCCGCAGCCAAAAAGGCAGGCACTTTCAACCCCGCCTTTTCAAGACGGACATTCTCTTCATAATCCGCACAAAAACTGATCTTTTCATCCTCATCCACAAAAATGACATCCTGCAACGGAGAATTTAACGTGGGAGTACCGAGACGCTTTATCGTAAAATCCATACTACTAATACCATCTAACGACTCTATATTGTTTTGAGGCAGCATAATAATTTCCCTTATCGTAACAAAAAATATTTTTTTTACTTGCACAGTCATCAATTGGCTTTACAATATATCAGATTGCTGAAATAATAATTTCTCCAAAAAAATCCTTCTCATAGGAATTCTTATGAAAAGATGCAAAAAATCTTTTCGGGGATATTTTTATAGAACAGTAATCCTCAAAAACACCTCTATAATATAAGCGCATAAAACATAAATTTAATTCAAAAAACGCATTAATGTTTACCGAAAACAAGAATAATAATTTATTTCACCAAGATCCCCTTTGGGCAAACACGCAGGAGAATGAAAAATCCAGCAGTGCTTCCACCGAAACGGCGATCCAGGGACATGTATTGCGCATTATTTTTACCAGTCAAGACGGCTCCTACTCGGTTGCAAAGATTCGCGACAATGCGGGACAGGAAATCATCTTGATCGGCCCGCTACTTGGCATCGCCGAAGGACAGGATTTAACCGCAACAGGCCGCTGGGAAAAACACAAAGAATACGGCATGCAGCTCCGAATAACAGAATGCCACCCCATTCTGCCAACAACAGAAGAAGGAATTATCCAATATCTGTCTTCCGGCGTTCTGCCCGGCATCGGCCAAGTCTACGCCAAACGCATTGTTCAATATTTCGGCGCAAAAACACTCACAATCCTCGATCAGTACTCCGAACGACTCAAAGAAGTCCCCGGTGTCGGCAAAAAACGCGTCTCACAAATCCGCGATGCATGGCATAAAAACACAAGCAATCGCGAAAACCTCATCTACCTGCAGGGCCTCGGCATCAGCATCGCGTATGCCTGGCGCATTATCCAAAAATACCTGCCGCATTCCCCCGCCGACATCATCCAAAACAACCCCTATCGCCTCATTACCGATATTCATGGCATCGGCTTTCTTACCGCCGACCGCATCGCCGCAAAAATGAAGATTGAAAAAAATCACCCCAAACGGCTCTGCGCGGGAATTGTATACTGCCTGGACGAACTCGCCAGCCGCGGAAATACGTGCTTTCCACAGGGGCAACTGCTCCTCAATGCCGCAAAAATCCTCCATGTCACTCCCGACGAAATTGCCGAGGGGCTCCAAATCGCTCTCTCGGAAAACAAAATTATCCAAAAGTCGTTTCCAAATATCAATTACGGCTTGCCATATCTCTATCTGCGATCCCTGGCAATTGCTGAAAAAGACCTGGCTCAAACGACGTATATTCTGCTGCATTCCCCGCCGGAGCCCTGTTCCTACTCACCACAAATGCAACAAAATAACGACATCCAATTAAACGCCGGGCAGCAACAAGCCGTCCATTTTGCCCTACAGCACAGCTGCTCCATTATTACCGGTGGCCCGGGTGTTGGTAAAACAACTGTCGTTTCCTGCATTGTAAAAATAGCCACCGCACTCAATCTTAAAGTTATGCTAACCGCCCCCACTGGCCGCGCTGCTAAACGATTAGCCGAGGCTACCGATATGAGGGCATCCACCATTCACCGGCTACTGAAATGGGATCCGCAAAAAAACGAATTTGCCTACAATGCGGATAAGCCCCTCACGTGCGAGGTGCTTGTGGTAGATGAAGCATCGATGCTGGATACCAGTTTGGCCAATCACCTGTTTCAGGCCATCCACCCCGGCACACGCCTGATTCTAGTCGGGGACAAAGACCAGCTTCCATCGGTCGGCCCGGGCTGCGTCCTGCATGATTTTATCGA
>JBAYAV010000310.1:0-3984 GCA_041669565.1 Lentisphaeria bacterium | reverse complement strand
GAGTTGAATTAATTCTTAACTCAGCATTTATCATTCAGCATTTATCATTCGCCGAGGCGAAGCCGAAGGCGTTTTCCGTTGTAAAAAAAACACTGATATTTTATCATATCCCTCAAATATCGGTTGTCTTGGGGACGTATGTATATAAAAATCAGCGGCCGTGCAAGAACGGGCGGAAAATATTCTGCCCCTACAATAATTCAAACATCCCGTTATTTTGATGATTTTGACACGATCGAAGAATATCAAGTCGCAAAAAGCAACATGATATTTTAACAGAATTATGCTTACCCGATTTAAAGAATTAGCCCATGTTATTGTGTTTTACAAAAACATGGGAAGAATTCAGGTAATTAGATTCTTCTATACTAAAAACGTAAAATTAGAAGCTAGTGCTTGGGGTATTGATGTATTTTAGATCGTCATCGATTGCTTGCAGAAGTTCACGGGAGTTTATCTCATTGCCGAATTTATCCACTTTTATGGATATCTTAATCTGGTTGTTGCTTATTTTATCAATCACGATAAGAAGGCGGACATTGCGGACATCTCGAAAAACATACTGCACTTCCTGATATTTTGTAATTCGAGAGAGTTGCGTTAATTTTGCGCGTTGGCATGTGCTGCGAATGGCTTTGTCGCAGGAGAATAAATTGCTGTTAATGTAGGCAGTCAGTGTTCCGAAAGAATACTTCGTACTGCTGATAAATTGCAGATTACTATTTAGTTTTTGGGTTGTTTGGGTACTTTCGTGTTGTGCAGGTGGTATTGTTGAACTGTTATTAACCGCGGGGTTTGTGGTTCGGCAGGAGGAACATAAAAGTAAAAGACTTGTTGAAATACAGGATAATAAAAGAGTTGTTTTTTTCATTGTAAGAACCTTTTTTTTGTTTTGCTTATAAAGTATTGATAAAATTTCCGGAAAGTTTACGATCTAGTTGTGCTGCTGTTATGGTAACGTTGACCAGTTGATTGTGCTGCAGCGGTGTTTTGGATTGAAAATGTACATCGAGGTAATTATCGGACCAGCCGCGATATTCGTCATGATCGGTATGTTCAATTAAAACGGGTAGCGTTTGCCCTATTTGACTTTGTGCAAAAGCCGCAGTCTTTTCCGTAGCGAGTTTTAGTATTTCTGCAGAGCGCGCATGCGCAAGCTTTTTTTGCGGGCGATTTGGAAAATGAATTGCGGGTGTATTTTGCCGCGGTGAGTAGATAAAAACATGCATTAGACCGAATGGTAAACTGGTTAAAAATTGTTTGCATTGCGAAAAAATAGCATCGGTCTCGCCGGGAAACCCAACGATGAAGTCTGTTCCTAGACAGAGCCCCGGAATTTTAGCGGCCGCACGACGCGCCGAGGTGCTAAATTCTTCGGTTGTGTAATGCCGACGCATCTTTTTTAGAATAGAATTTTCACCATATTGTATTGGTAAATGAAGAAAACGACAAACACGCGGTTGGGCTGCCATCATATCCACAAGCTCATCAAGGCATTCGCCGGGTTCGGTGGATCCGAGACGAAGACGAAACCCGGGCGCAACAGCAAGAATCTTTTCAATTAAAGCGGGCAGAGTAATGCTCTTGCTTTTGTATGTTGCAATATTGACACCAGTCAATACAATCTCTTTATAACCATGTTCCGCTAAAATTTTAGTCTCACGAAGGATGTCATCAACATCCCGGGAATGAGCTGGCCCGCGGGTTTGCGGAACAATGCAGTAGGAACAACAAAAATTGCAGCCGTCCTGAATTTTAAGATTTGCGCGAGTGCGCTCCTCAAAAATAGCTGCGCCTTGTAGAGTGAAATCAGCCCCCTGAAATGGCCGTTTGGAAACGTTCGGATGCTCAAAATGCCGCTGCAATGGATGCGGAAGAAGGGGAAACAGGGACTGCGGTTTCGGGTTCGGCAGAATGAGGTCTGCGAAACCATCAAAACTTGGCTGATTCTTGTAAAGATTGGCGTCACACCCCATGAAAACAATGTACGAATCCGGAAAATTTTTGCGGGCAGTGCGCAACGCCTGACGGGATTTTTGGGCTGCTGTGGACGTAATAGTGCAGGAATTTATAATTAATAAATCTGCGGGGGTGCCCCAAGGCACGATTTGATAGCCGTGCTGGGTGAGGCCATTGGCAAGTAATGCGGAATCGGCCTGGTTAAGACGACAACCAAGAGTATGTACGGATGCATTCGGCATATTAAATTTTATATCTTATGGAATGATAATATCATTCATCGTATTTTTTAGATGTTGAATATTGCTTATGAATTTGGCGTAGATGAGGCTGTTTTCCGGGGTCTGAGCAGGGCCTGATTTTAGCCAATTTTGAAAATCATTTTGGGTTTCGATATAGCGTTTTTTTGTTTTTTCATAAGTCTCTTGGTCTTCGGGCGATGCTTTTTTCAGTGCGATTTTTATAAGCATTTGTTGGGCCGCTTGCCCGTTTTTTTGCAGTTCGTTGCCGAGCTCTTGCTGTTTTTTCTGAAAATCCTCAATTGTTTTGTCTAGGGTTTGCTGCGTTTGTTTTAATTTTGCCATCGTGTCTTTTAGCTGGATTGCGTCATTGTCAATTGCCGGTAAAGACTGAATGACTTTTTGAATGTTTTCTTGGCTGTTAAAAAGAATGAACTTTATATTTCGTATAAAAGACAGTGGAGTATTCTCCTCTTCTAATGGAACCGGACTCATGTATTTTCCTTTGGAATCCAAAAGTACAAAGGTAGGAAACGACTCAATGTTGAATTTTTTTTGCAAGTTATCATTGCGGGCAATGATCTCTTTCGACATTTTAGAGGTGTTTTTTGGAAAATCAAGATAAACTAAAACAAGTTTTTTTTGTGCCCAGCTCTTCCATTCTTGTTTTGATAAAACATCATCTTTCATTTTTTGACAGAATTTACTCCAGTCTGATCCGGTGAAAAAAAGCATGATGGGTGCCTTTTGCGATGCGGCAAGCTTGCTTGCGGCATCTAAATCTGTTGTCCAATACCCTAAACGAGCTCCTTTCGCATCTGGTATGATAGACTCGGTTATGGTTAATTTAAGCGGCTGAACAGTCTGGGTGGGCGAGGATGGGGTTCCTTTAGATGCGTTGGACTGTTTTTCGTTACAGCCGGTAGCTGCAAAAATCATAAAAATGGGTAATACAATTGTGTAAAGGTTGAATTTCATAATCTTTTCCCGATATTTAAATAATGAAAAAAAAGAGGCTTAGGGGCTGTTCAGAAATAACCTTTACATTTGCCTAATTCTCGTGAATGCTTTTTGTGCCGGCAACCTCGTCACATACCTGAGGGTATGCTCCTCGTTGTCGGCCCCAAAATCAAATCACGATTTTTTCGGCAAATTGTCAAGTTAATTTTTTTACAGCCCCTTGAATAAATTAAACTCGAAGAATTCTTTATAATATAATACAGAGTTATAATAAAGAATGCGTCAATTTTAACCAAATATGGCATTTATGTTAAAAAAGGAGAAAACACCAGTGTTCTGGAGTGTGGGCTTTGTTCGGATGATGCGTCGGGGTATTTTTTTATGCGCGCGGGTGTGTTTTTTCGTAGACTTCAATCACGCGGTTGATTTCAATATGGGTATAAATTTGTGTTGTGGAGAGGCTGGCGTGTCCGAGCATTTCCTGCACGGTGCGCAAGTCGGCGCCGGCGGCTAATAAGTGTGTGGCAAAAGAGTGCCGCAGTTTGTGTGGTGTACAGTCTTTCGGCAGATCTGCTTCCAGAATATATTTTTTAAAACTGCGTTCGACGGAACGCGGGGTAATGCGGCCGCCTTTTCTATTTTGGAACACCGCTCCACGATCCCGCATGTTGGCGAGGCCTATTTTTTGCCGGTTTTTTAAGTACTGCCGCAGGGCTTTTATAGCTGGTTTGCCAAGCATGCAAAAGCGTTCTTTTTTGCCTTTGCCGCGGACTTTAAAGACGCCAGCCATAAAGTCGATGTCTTCATAATTCAGGTTCGTGGCTTC
>JBAYAV010000309.1:0-3987 GCA_041669565.1 Lentisphaeria bacterium | reverse complement strand
TTGATGTGTTTGGATAATCAGCCATGACACTAATATACTACATATAGTGTTATTTGAAAATTGGTCACCCCAACTTTATACCCCCAATAGCATAATTTTAATAAAAATATAGTCTGTGTCTGGTTGCAAATGGTTATTGCTATTATAGATTTAAAACAAAGGCGTTTATAAAATAGAAAAAGGAAGGCAATGGAGTTGAAATGGCAAAAGAATTTATTGGAAATCTTGTTTTTCCTGAGCGGTGTGTCTTTGGTGTTTTAACGTGCGCAAAAACGCAAATAGCATCGATAAATATAATGGATGATCGGCCTCATAAAGCCGCTGATTTAATTTTGCCGGGATTTATTAATTCGCATTTTCATGGCTTGGGAGCCTCTAATGTGAATGACGATAAAAGCAGTCTTCTGGAAATTATGAAATTTTCGCCGAAGACTGGTGTCACAGGAATTTGCCCGACGCTGGCTGCTGCGCCTATTGAAATGACGAATGTTTTTTTGACCAATGTAAAAGAATTATCGCAGTTGTCTGATGGTGGTGCTAAAATGCTTGGCTCCCATCTTGAGGGACCCTTTATTGCTGAGGATCATAAGGGCGGTATGGATGCTGAATATCTGCGGAACCCGACCGTGAAATTAGCTCAGCAATTAATCGATAGGGCAGATGGGACCTTGAAACTGATGACCCTTTCTCCGGAATTGCCGGGGGCAATGGAGGTTGTGAAGCTGTTGAAAAAGAATCATGTAGTGGTGTCGGTTGGTCATACGGGGGCATCACCGGCGGTTTTAGAGCAGGCGGTGGATTGCGGTGTTTCGTTGGTTTGTCATTTGTTTGATACGTTTGACGAACGCAGTGTGGAATGCGGCGTTTCGCAGTATTCTTTGGCGGATGCGGTTTTAGTAGAAGACCGCGTTTTTGTGGAGTTGATTTTAGATGGCATTCATGTCCCGAAAGGGCTTCTTGAATTGGCGCGGCGTGCTGCTGGGGTGGGGCGTCTTGTGGGTATTACCGACAGTATGGTGGGAACGGGACTGCCGGATCATGATTATCCGATGGCCGATGGACGAATTTTCCGTTTGGTCAATGGTGATGTGTGTCGACTGAAAAGTGGTCGACGGGAAATCGTGGGGTCTTGCTTAACCATGGATCAGGCTTTTCGGAATCTTGTCATGAAATTTGGCT
Organism: Lentisphaeria bacterium; assembly: GCA_041669565.1. Classification (GTDB taxonomy): domain Bacteria; phylum Verrucomicrobiota; class Lentisphaeria; order Oligosphaerales; family Oligosphaeraceae; genus JBAYAV01. Next base: position 2,808 of record JBAYAV010000309.1, on the reverse strand, counting down.
TTTCTTATTCGGAAGCATCGCAGTTGTTATCCACGAATCCGGCACGGGTGCTGCAATTGGAAAATGAAACGGGGAGGCTCGAAAAGGGGCTGCGGGCGGATATAACGATCTTGTCGCCCGAAAATTATATTGTAAAAGAGTGTCTTGTTGCGGGAAAGACTCAGTATTTAGCGCGGGGAGGCGAGAAATGAATTTTCGGCGTGCTACTTTTTCTGAAAAGGGTGAAATATTAAAGCTTTTGGTTTTATGTTTTCCGGGTGTTTGGAATACATCGGACTATTTTGAAAGACATTTGAAATTGGAGAATTCTTTTATTGCGGAGGAAGATGGCGTTATCGTGGGTCATGTCGGGTTGATCCGCATGCGGGTTTCCGATGGACGGGGCGGCGTTTTGGTTTTTGATGGCGTTGCTTCGGTAGCGGTTCAGCCGCAATACCGCAAGCGCGGAATCGCGGTGGCTCTATGCCGAATGGCAGCCCGCTGGAGTCTGTCTGGGGGTGGAGCGGCATTGCCGCTTTACACGCAATTTTGCCGTGTCTATGAAAGCTGTGGATGGAAAAAGATACCTTTTATAAAGCCCTTTGTTGTTTCTCGGAAAAAGAAGAGTCGGGATTTTGTTGCAGTGCGGACGATGGCGAATCATCTTTCGGTTGAAGAACAGCAGAAAGTCAAAGGATTTTATGCCAATGGCCGAGATTTTTATGGGAAGGTTCTCCGAGAAAAATATGGCGATGTTTTTGATCGGGATAAGATATTCCATTCGGAAGGCTTTCGTTTTTTTATTTATGATGACGGCTATGTTCTTTTATGTCATGGCGTTGTTGCAGAGATTTATACTTCGAAGGATCGCGATCATGCGTTTGTTGCCGATATGATTCAGCAGGTTCTTGTAGATTGCGGCAAGAACGAGTTGGTTTTACAGCTTCCTTTTGAATTTCGTTCGGAGCTTGAAAGTTGTGGATTCCAATGTTGTGAGACAACGGCGGATCCGTTTCATCAGGAGGTGCCGATGCTGCTGTTTGGAAAGGCGTGCTCCGGGATTCCTGCGATGCCGCTTGCGGATAAGTTCTAGAAAAGCCTGGATGTGGAATTTGCGGAATCGCAGTTTTAGCCTTTTAGAATAAAAAAAGTGCCTTTGCGAACGGTTGCTTCGCAAAGGCACTTTCGGTTCTGTTTCGATTTTAGTGCGAACTATTTCTGATTCTTTGGCGCTGTCTAGAAACGCATTTATTTAAGTGATTCTATTATACGGTGAAATGTTTAGAATTAATCAAAATGTAGATTGCCAAAAGCCGCCGTGTTGTTGAAACGCTGATTTTCGCGGTTGGGTGACCAAAGATATAACTTATTCTGGTAGATATGGCCGACTTGGAAAATGATCTCCGCGCCTTTGCGCGGAACATAACCATTCATGCTATCAAAAGGAATGACCAGCTCAGCAGTCCAACAGTCATTGACTTTGTCAATATGATATTTGTATTGCCATCCACCATTCCAAGAAACATTTAGCTTGTCCCCGTCAGGGGCGGCACCGATCTTGTCGATGTTCATGACACCATCCAGGTAGGAATTGTCCGCTGGACTGAAGATGAACTGATAGTAACGATCGATCATATTGGTCGGGTTCATCATTATATCAAAATTATCCGATGGGATATAATGATCTTTGCCGGTGGAAACAAACGTTTTTTGACCAATTTTTGAATAACTGGCGTAAAAAGCCAGATAGAGGTTTTTGTCGTCATAGGACACTTTGAAAAAAGAGGGTACATCCGCCATGCCACCCGAAACTTTTCCCAGCTTATTTTTCGCCAGCGGCTTCCAGGCCTCGTCATCAATCCGTCCATCAAAAACAATGGGAATAGTTAAACGTGCGGCACTCGTTTCAAGAACCTTGTTTGTCGGCATGCGGCATTCTTTTTCCATCGTTTCGTAATCCCAGGTAAATGGAGCTCCCAACTTACCACTTAGACTGCCACCCACGCGGTAAGATTTCTCTGGTGTTTTCAAATTTGGCTTATACCAGTTCCAATTGCGCCATTGCCAGGGCAACTCTTTGTCCTGGACAATGGCGGAGATTACCTTTTCGCGTTCGCGTAGCGACGTACAGACCAACTTAAAGGTATGACTATCCGGAAATAGCTGATAGGCGCGATAAGCAGTCAGAGTACGAACCATACTTTGTAGATAGTCAAAATCAAGACGGACCAGTTTTAGGCGTTTCTTCTCACGAGCGGTTTCGACCAGTTTTTCGGCCTTAGACAAGTAATTAGCCATCTTATTGACAGCCGACGGCGGAAAATGCGTGGTGATCATGCTTTCAGGAGTACGAACCAGCTTAAAGTTGTCACAAGTGAAATAGGGGTTTTCTGGATAGCTTTCCAGATATTTATGCATGATGGAGAAGAAACTGAACATTGCAAAGCCCGCTTTACCAAAAGAGTGCTGGCAATAATCTTCGCATAAGGAATCGGGGTTCAACGAGACATCATCAAGCATGCGCATATACGTATAGACAGTCGGTCCCTGGAGACCCCAGCTGTTAATAAAACCACAATCGAAAATATCATGCACGTTGTATTTGACAAAGCGGCGCAGCTGTTCCGCGACGACTTTGGGTGTCCGCTTTGGCAGATATCCCAGTTCGTGATAAACGCCCCAGTTGTAGCTGTAAACCTTAAAACATTGCACATTCTTGTACTTCATCCATTTGCGAAATTCTTTTTCGTCATATTTGCTTAATTCAATGTTGACGTTAGGAGGGAAGGTGTCAAATGACTGTGGCGGTATTTGAGTAAGCGCATAGGA
>JBAYAV010000308.1:0-3994 GCA_041669565.1 Lentisphaeria bacterium | reverse complement strand
ATTCGCGATGTGGGCGGAAAACGTTTCGGCTCCCGCAACGACCTGACAGGCACCAACGGCCGCGGCAGTTGTGACCGCGTGCGCGACATTCTGGATCCGGGCACCCGCAGCGGAGTTCGGCTCCGAAGCGAGTCGGCCAAATGGCACGAGAAAAATCACCGAATTTGGAGTTACGGCAATGCTCAGGGGGGTGTGGAAAATCCAGAAGTCTACCGCCGCAATTATGGGTTACTGCTCTATTTGAACAATTACGATGGATTCGCCACCTATTGTTATTATGAAGCATTCGGCAACCCCTGGGATGACTTCGATTTTCCCTATTTCCGGGATCATAACCTAGTCTATCCAACTGCCGACGGAGTGGTGGACACTATCGCGTGGGAGGGATACCGCGAAGCTGTTGATGACATCCGCTATGCGACGACGCTGCGCGAAGCTGCCGCCACCGCCCACAAGTCCGGAAACCCCGCAAAAATCAGCATCGCGGTTGCCGCCGAAGAATGGCTGCAAAACATCGATGCGGAATACGCCAACCTCGACGTCGTCCGGTCTATGATGATCCAATGGATTCTGAAACTACGGAAATAACCGCGGACATCCACAAAAAAAGGACAGCGGCTCAGCTATGGCTGGGAAAAATCGGTTCCTTATAGAAAAATAATCATAACCGTGCATGTCGCCATCGATCAAAAGAAAATTTTCCGTGATAAAGTCGCTAGAGCTGCTGAGCCGGTAAAAATATCAGCAGTACGCTTAACGAGCCGTTTGACGGCGATAAAGAGATCAATTATATTGATTTCTTCACCCAGGAACTTCTCGGCAATACCGCACCGAATGACGACCTTGATCTTCAGCTTGTCTGGCTCCAGGTAATCCGTATCCACGAGCTGGAAAATATCACATCCGATCTGCTCGGAAAATATTGGGTCGATCCTGTCAAGCTAAAAGTCAGCTAATACAGACACTATTTTTTTGACACCCCAAGAAGTTCTAAAAAGAAACGATCTCGCTCGATCGTTTTCGTTGATCATCTTACGTTGACAGTTTCTATATTCACCGAAAGTCGTTTTAATGCACTCAAACCAATCCATAATCTGCGCAAAAAAATGATTTTCGAGTCCTTTTTCCAGTTGCTTTTCTAATTTCAGACGTTTGCTGCATTTAGAAAACATCTAGGCCAACTCTCGCCCCGCCTCCACACAAGGTAAGCCGAGTATCATAGCAAACAAGACAAAAACTAAATTTATACAAAATGTCAATAATTTGTATAAATTTGTTGACATTTATTATTTTTACACTATATTGGACAATATTATGGAAACACTAACCAAATCAAAAAACAAACGAGGTCAGGCAATTGCGCAGCGGCAGCATCTGGCAGATATTTTGCATAAAGCCTTCGAGGACGGCACCTATCAGGCAGGCATGGTGTTGCCGACAGAGGCGGACATCATGGGGAAGCATGGCATGAGCCGACACAATGTCCGCTTGGTGTTAGACGTTCTGTTGAACGAGGGACTTATCGAGAAAACACCGGGGCGGGGAACCGTGGTCACCGGAACGCTCCAGCATTCAAAGTCGACCACCATAACCTATGTGTTGCAAAGCCCCAAGGATTGGCTGTGCGCCGGGGTCATGCAGGGATGCAACGATTTCTTCAACGGCTCCGATTACCGTTTTGAGTTTATGCAAAGCGGAGATTTGCCGACAGAATTTGACGCCTGCATCGATCGTCTGATAGACACACCGCCGGCTGGAGTCATCATCATGCCCTTGCCGTGGCACGAGAGCTACGAATGGGTTTTCAAACTCAAACAAGCTAAAATCCCTTTTGTTACGGTAGACTCCCGTCCCTTCGGCAGCAATTGCAATTCAGTGGAAATGGACAACAGACAGGGCGGTTACCTCGCGGGGAAGCATCTCATCGAGCAAGGTTACAAGCATCTTTTCTGTGTCGGATACAAGTCTACTGGCCACACCTATCAGTTGCGTTTTGAAGGCTTTATGGATGCCGTCAAAGAGTCCATTGAAAAAATAGAGACCTGCATGCCGTTGTGCTATAAATTAACGAACAAGGCCGAGCGGGATCACATACATCCTTGGGACGCGTGCCAGGAATTTTGGCGTGAAATGGTGGTCCGATTGAACAAATCAATGTTTCCAGCAGGGGTATTCGCTGGTAGTGACATAGAAGCCTATGGCATCATGCGGGCCTGCGACGAGTTAGGAATCGAGATCGGCAAAACAATTGGTGTAATCGGGTTCGACGATCGCGATTTAGCGATCATGGGATCGCCGCTGCTTTCCAGCATACGCCAGTCGCCTGAAACTATCGGTTTGAAAGCCGCCGAACGGCTGAAAACTTTAATTGAAGAAGGAGATTCAGAATACCAGCATATTAAACTAAAAACGGAACTTATCATCAGAGAATCCAGCATTTTAAAATAATCAAGCAATTGCATTATTAAATCATAATCATCCAGAAAAGTTGGATAAAATTCATTTGGTGGATTCTATCGTAATAGAACGTAATAGTGTTTCAGTGTGTAATTTAAGAAGGAGAAAATGATGGGGAAAAAATAGTGAGTTAGAATAGTTATATCTATATTTTTAAAATCAATAAACAAGGAGAAAAACAATGAAAATGATGAAAAGTAGTAGAATCACTAAGTTAAATGATGTACATGGTTTCTTTACCCTTATCGAACTACTCGTAGTTATTGCAATTATTGCAATTCTTGCAAGTATGCTGTTGCCGGCATTACAGAAAGCGAGAGCAAAGGCAAAACAAATTAGCTGTGTTAATAATTTAAAACAACAGGGCTTGGGGTGGCTTCAATATACAGGGGATTACAGTTATTTTATTCCACAAAATTTAAATGCGCCGAATCAAACTTTGTGGCCATATCTTTTATATACCAAAAAATATGTCACTAAAAAAGTGCTGTTTTGTGCAAATACGCAAGCAATGGGTTATGTGAATATGATGTTCTTAGAGGATTCGGCAGTAGAAAACGATTTTAAATTTGTTAGTTACGGATATAATATCTGCGGTGTTGGTGATGAGCATTATGCAAATTGGGAGCAGACGAAACCGGCTGATGCTGCATTGCCTGAAGAAATATATAACCCATCGAATAAAATTCTTTGCGCCGATTCAATATTGTATCTTAATAATGCTCTTAGTTTCAATTCTGGAACTTATATATTAGATAAAGGGGCATACTATGGTAGAATTGATTGCCGGCATAGTGGTCAAGCGAATATTCTATGGGTTGATGGGCATGTATCTTCAGATTCTATAGGATATATATATCAAACTGACTTGCGCTACATAAATTTCTGTCGTTATCATTATTAAAAGCATTATGTTTGATCGAAACCGGAAAAAGCAAGAACAAAAATGGAAGAAATAGAGAAATTATTTAACTATTTCATTCATTGATAATTTAAATTTTACTAAAATTAATAGTGCCTGAATCCGTGAAGTAAAAATTGTTGCGTCATTTTCACGGATTCAGGTTATAATTAGCGTAACGCAACAATCACCCCAAAATGGGAATTTTAAGGTTAAATAGAATGAAAAAAAGTATTTTTATATTGGTTCTTTTTGTTTTTATTGGCATTATAGTCAACGCGCAAAATTTATTAAAAAACGCTGAGTTTAATGTCCGTATGAGAAAAGACAACACCCTCCTAATTAATAACAAGCCCATCTTTCCTCTATTATTATGGCAATATCCCCAAACAACAGAATTTATGAAAGCAATAAAAGCCGCTGGATTTAACTGTTTTATAACATTTCCCAAACTCGCCATATTACAACAAGCTGAAAACAACAATATGAAGGTTATTTGCCACGTGGATCAATTGCTTTACTCTGCAACCAAAACGAAAGATAAAAAAACATGGGAAAAACATGTCCGAAATGAATTAAAAGAAGTTTGCAAATCTCCCGCAATCCTTGCATACTTTCTTGTTGACGAACCGCTTT
>JBAYAV010000307.1:0-4002 GCA_041669565.1 Lentisphaeria bacterium | reverse complement strand
TGTGTTGTAAATTTGATTCCGCAAGGCTGGAAAAATGAGTTTTTTGTTTGACTTTTGAAAAAAAAGATATATCTTATATAAGAAAATAAAATAACGCATTCTAGAATCAAATATTACAATGTGGAATTACAAATGATAAAAGTACTCGCCAAAGCTTTTGCTGTATATGAAGAAGTCGCTCGAAAGAGTACAGTTCGTCCGGTTCGTTGCTTCGAAATTGCTGAAGCATGCCAAATTGCGCCAGCTATGGTTATGCGATTGCTCCAAACACTTGTCCGGCTGAAATATTTACGGCAAGTTTCCCGACAAGCTGGTTATACAATTGGTCCCAAAGCGCATTCACTGGAATTATGCTTTTAGTATTTGCTTTAGACGACTTTCATGTTATACTTTACAAAATATGTAATCCTGTGCTTAGCAAAAACTGTATTTACAAAAAAAAATGGCACGACCAACATATAGCATAAATCAATATAGTAAGATTATTTTCCATTATAAAGGTTATAAATGCATTTCATTGATTATTTAATCGTTATCATTCCTCTCTCCATGGTTATAGGGCTTGCCATTTACGCCAAACGGTATGCCAGGAGTGTTGTAGATTTTCTTGCTGCTGGACGAGTTGCTGGTCGATATGTTATCTCCGTTGGTGATATGACAGCGGGATTGTCCGTAATCACGTTGGTAGCACTTTGTGAACAAAATTATCAGACTGGTTTTGGCGTTACGTTTTGGAGCCATATTTTAACGCCAATCGGGATTTTAATAGCCTTAACTGGATACTGTACATATCGTTGGCGAGAAACACGTTGTTTATCTAAAGGACAATTCATAGAATTGCGTTACGGCAGCAAATCTTTTCGAGTTGTTACAGCCGTTATCAGTACAATTTCAGAAATGCTAACCAATGCAATTGGGCCTGCCATCGCGGCTAATTTCTTTATTTATTATATGAGATTACCTCACAAAGTGATGATTTTCGGCATTGGGTTGCCTTGCTACTTAATAGTTGTTGTGCTTTGCTTATCATTAGCACTTTGTGTAACTTGGCCAGCAGGGCGTATTTCTTTGCTTATCACCGATTGTTTTCAAGGCCTATTTTCCTATCCAATATTTGTTATGATTGCTGGTTTTATTTTAATCAAGTTTTCATGGGGACAAGATATTTCTCCAGTTCTTTGGAATCGGGCTTCCGGGGAAAGTTTTATTAATCCTTACGATGTCAGTCAGTTGCGCGATTTTAACATATTCGCGCTAATAGTCACTTTACTTTCGAGTGTGTTAAACCGTGCCAGTTGGATTGGTAATGACACTACAAACTCTGCGAAAACACCACACGAGCAAAAAATGGCTGGAATTCTTGGGGCCTGGAGAAATGGTTTAGGAACAATGCTAATGCTCCTGATTGCAATTGTTGTCATTGTCTTTATGAATTGCAAAACCTTTGCTCCAGGTAGTCACAGCAATCCATTCAAGGTTAATAATCATGATATTCGTCAATCTTTATCCGTTCGCGTTTTGGAAGAAGCCGTTCCAGATAAAGCCAAAAGGCAAATGGTTATTAATGCAATTCATGAAATCAAGCCGATAAGTAATTTAGATCAGCATTCTGCCCTGTCCCAAAAAAATAACTTAGATACGGTTTATTTTGACAAAGTCCGGCAGGCTTTAGGAGACACCCCTGCGGCCCGCTATCAATATCAAAAATATCGTACACTATTTGGACAAATGATGATGCCGACTGTGATGAGTCAGACCTTACCCGTAGGTCTTTTAGGGGCCTTTTGTTTACTGATGATTATGTTACTAATTTCTACAGATGACAGCCGTATTTTTAATGCGACAGGCTGTATTGTTCAAGACATGATATTGCCCTATATAAAGAAAAGGATGACCCCCAAAGAGCACATCCGGTTAATTCGTCTAACAGCATTAGGGGTAACATTATTTTTTCTAGCAGTTGCATTATTCTTTGCACAAATTGATTATATCACAATGTTTACAACAATTATGTGTGCGTTATGGCTCGGCGGTGCTGGACCGATAATGATTTTTGGTTTATATTCGCGTTTTGGAAATTTAACGGGAGCGTGGTGTTCTCTCATTTTTGGTTCCGGCACCTCATTAATAGGCTTAATATTACAAAGAAACTGGGCTCGCGCTGTTTATCCTTTTTTAGAAAGGAATGGCTTATGTGCCTCATTAGATCATTTTCTTGTCGTTATTTCTACTCCTTTTGAACCATGGATCCATTGGGAACTAAGCAGCACAAAATTTCCGATAAACTCCTATGAGATCTTTTTTCTCTCTATGTTTTTAGCGATATCCAGCTATATAATTGGGTCTTATTTAACATACAAACCGTATAATTTGGATAAATTGCTCCATCGAGGAAAATATAGTGATGGGCATGAGGCACTTTCAAAGCCTTGGACTTTGCATTCATGCGTGCCTAAATTACTAGGTATTACTTCAGACTATACAAAAGGAGATAAAATTTTAACTTGGTTAATGTTCAGTTATTCGTTTATCTATGGGTTTTTATTTGCATTTTTAGGTGCCATTATTTGGAATTTTTTCTCCCCCTGGTCAAAGTTATGGTGGGATCATTATTTTTATCTTATCTATATTTTAGTTCCTACTTTTGTTGGGATTATAACAACAGTTTGGTTCCTCATTGGCGGTTATCGTGATTTACGAAGACTTTTTAAAGATCTTGACGAAAAAAAGGATGATTCAACAGATGACAATGGGCAAGTTTTTTCAAATCAAGAGTCACGAAATAATGTCGGGTAAAAAACTAAAGATTTTAGCATAATGGGAATGAAAGAATATAATATTTTAGATTTCGGAACAAAAAGCAGTACATCAGAGATTTAGACAGCCTTTATCAATGTCGCTATTAAATTTTGCTATAAAAATAAAGACAGGAGAATTCTTCTTCCTGTTGGTAATTTTATATCTGAAATTATTTTTTAAAAAGATAACGTTGAACTTCATATCGCAAAAAAGAGTCCTTTACTGGGAAGGACTTCCCAGTAAGATTTTTCTACAATTTCACAGGCAAAATGCCGTTCTAAAAAGGAAGATATCGGTTGGTTTTCTTTCCTTTTTTCTTTAGAAGCAAAAGATATTTCCATTACGGGAGAAGGAACCATTAATGATCGGGGCTTAAAACGTAAAGGTTCTATCAAAAAGGTTCCTTCCGATTGCAACGGGAGAGCACGTAATATTCTTTTTATATCCTGTCGAGACATTTTAATTCAAGGGATAACCATGCTTGACGCGCCCCTTTAGAATCAACATTATCTTGATTGTGAAAATGTTATCGTCTCGGGAATCAACGTTTCAAATCATAGCAACCCCAATAATGACGGTATTGATATTGATGGTTGTCGCAACTTTCTCCTCGAAAATAGTTAGATTGGCTCCGAAAATAATGCCGTCATTTTAAAAATCTCTGGAACCATACCATGCGATAATATAACCATACGCAATTACGTTGTGAGTAGCTATTCAAATGCGATTAAACGCGGCACCGGAAGCATGGCGGATTTCACCATATTACGATTGAGAATTGCCAGATTAAGCCTTGTACCAATGCACCGCTTCTTATTCCAGCCGTATCTGGCATTGCAGCATTTTCTTTGAAAATTGTGGATGACGGAATGATGGAAGATATTACCATACATAATATCGATATTCACAGCACTGATTACCCCATTTCTGTACGCTTAGAAAACCGAGGAAGAAAACACATTCCGGAAGTTCCGGACTGTCCAATTGAAAATATTACTGGCACCACAATCAGGAATTACTACTCTTCTATCACTGGAATTCAAGGGAAAAAGATTGAAAATATCATTCTAAGGGGCTGTAAAAAAAATAACTTGACAATTTGCCGAAAAAATCGTGATTTGATTTTGGGGCCGACAACGAGGAGCATACCCACAGGTATGTGACGAGGTTGGCGGCACAAAAAGCATTCACGAGAATCAGGCA
>JBAYAV010000306.1:0-4023 GCA_041669565.1 Lentisphaeria bacterium | reverse complement strand
TGTACCAATATCTTGGGTGACATAAACGCTGGTTCCATCGCTACGTAAAACGACTTTTGTGCCGAGGTTTTTATCTGGAAATTCAATAATGGCAGCGCCGTCTTTGCGGAGTTTGAAAATGCCGTTTTTGATTCCTTCATGGACAATATCTTTTCCGAGAGTATACGTTTGGCTTTCGAGATAGGTATGATCAAAGTGGATTCCGAGGCGTTCATATGTTTCAGCAAAACCTTTGAACACCCAGCTGTTCATTTTATTCCAAAGGGCGCGCACGGCAGGGTCTTGGCTTTCCCACGCTTTTAGCATATGCTGAGTTTCGCTGCCGATTTTTGTTTTTATAAAAAGCTCATCTTCTGTTTTTTCTGTGTATTCGGGATGTTCTATTTTCAGACTTGCAACTTGGTGTTTTAGTTCTTTGTTGTATGCTACATAGAAATCACCAACGAAGTGGTCGCCTTTTTTCCCTGCGTCTTCGGGAGTCGTGTTATTTCCAAAAAGCTGATATGCGCGCATTGATTTGCAAATATGAATGCCGCGGTCATTGACCAAATTGATTTGAGTAACATGATTGCCAGCGCGTTTCAGAAGACTTGCTGTTGCCATTCCGATGGTATTATTGCGCACATGTCCGAGATGCTGTGGCTTGTTTGTATTGGGGGCAGAGTACTCAATAAGAATTTTGCGGCGTTGATTTTCAGGAAGCATTACTTCTGATTGAATTTTTTGGGGATCTGCAACGGTATCACGGAAAAGAGCCTTCGGCTTTAGGGTGATATTAACAAACGCTTTAATACATTCCACTTTTTCAATGTCGGGATGTGAACTTAAAAAATCACCGACTTTTGTGGCTAACTGCATGGGACTGCGATGCAGTATTTTTGCCAGTGGAAAACAGGAAAAGGTTAGATCTGCGCTGAATTCTGGTGGACAGAGGGTGACTTCCAGGTTACCTACTTCGGTATTGAATTCTTTATATAAAAATTTCTGGATATCGGATAAAAAATTTAATTGCATAATCAGTTCTTTTTTTTCTAGCCTGGAAAGCAGGCATTTTTATCTTTGGTTATTTTGTTTAAGTTGTCAGGGTCGTGTTGTTTTGTAAAAGGCGGAATATTTCCGCTAAGGCCAATTTTGTTATCGCAAATCGCAAAAAGACCATCGATGCCGTCAATTTCCTGAAGTGTAGCAAGAATTTTTTCTAGGTCGTGCGAAGATTGAATGAGGTTACATGCCTGGGTTGCAGCGGCATCTGCAAGGGACGCATTTTTTGCAAAGACTGTGGCCAGTTGGCAATTTCCAAGGCTGTTGGAATTTCCCATCTTAGCAGAAGAAGAACAGACAGCGAGAGGAAGAGAGGCTGGTTGAAGTACAAAGGCAAGATTATTAAATGGGCTGTTTTGCCCGGCATATATTGAAATGCGGACCGGTTTTTTGGAACTTACATATAGGTCTCCGCCATTTTCAATAATAATTTCTCCGGTTGCTCCCGCTTTGAGTGCAGCTTCGGCACTGCATTGTGCAATGGCTCCAGCAACGGCAGCCATGGGGCCAACTCCAATGGCTGCGGCAGCTTCTCCCATTCTTTGGGCAATTTCCGGCGCATCGGGTGGTAAACTAAGCGGCGTATAGGAATGCAAAAAATCCGGCTGGAGTCTGATGTATTCTTCAAGAATCGTTCGCTGCCGGATAATTTGATCACAAATAAGGGCAAAGTGCTTTGAACAAATGCGAAAGTTGCTGTCTTTGTAATGGAAACTGTGATAGATTCTGTTTTTTTTCACAAAAAAATTATTTTAAAAGATGGATGAACAAGCGTCGAAGGGGCAATTGGAAACACAAAGTGAACAAGCAATGCAAAGATGCGGATCAAATTCGACCTTCATGGTAGAACGATCTGGAATATGCAACGCTTTGGTGGGGCAATGGCTGACGCAGTTGCCACAATGTGTGCATTTTTCGAGATCGCGGATAATGCCGCTTTCTACGGTCTTAATCGAAACGCCTAATCCGCGGATATACTTACAGGCTTTCTTGATATTTTCGGCTTCGCCGGTAATATCAAGGACGAGATATCCTTCTTCATTTGCGGTAACTTTGGCGCGAAATAAATTGACAATTAGATCGTATTCTTTTACTAAGCGATAAACGATTGGATTTTCAGTCTCACAACGGGGAAAATGTAAAAAAAGTTTTTTTGTAATCATCGTATTTTTTACCGAAGAGGTAATCCTTTCATTGTTTGTTTGCGTGGTAATAATTCAACGGGAGCTGAGATCTGGAATTTACCGTCGGCAATTTCGGCTTTGAGAATTTGAGCAATTTCCTGTGCCATGAAATAAGAGGATAAAGAACTTGTCTGAATCGTACAGCCATTGACTGTAATTTCTCCGCTTTTCAGGCTGGCATAATCTGTTGTTCCCCAAACTTTTCCATTGTTGGTTGGATAATCATGGCTATAATCAATAATGTTCGCTTTGATATCACAGTCGCGAACGCAGGTATGACGAAGGATCCGCATATTTAGTAGCGGGATGGGAATGCCAATGCCCAGAGTTAAAGAGACGCCATAGCCTTTGAAACTACATCCGCGCACATAGCGCGCATTCATTTGTTTCATATCGGCCGTTAATCCCAGGGTTCCGGCGCCGCCAATGGGGACATCATTACTGGTGCGTTCGCACGTGGGGCAATGTTGTGTTCCTTGGTAATGGACATGCCCATGGGAACCGGCAAGCCAGACGGAAGTTCCGATGCCAGTAGTTTCGTAAAGGGGGTCATTTAAGAGTGGTGACAGTTGCGCAGCCGAGCAGTATGTCGCATTTTTCATGTGTGGTTCAAGCTGTCCAAGGTAGGTATAGATTCGTTCATCCGAACAGTTAATGGCCACATTATAGTTTTGGTAGCAATTTCTGGGGTTGACCATTACGGCTTGATTGAGGTCATCGATGGTTATAATTGTTCGCAGTTCGCGACGGGGGTATTCTTGGGTCCCGTAGGATTTTGCAATGAGCTCCACTTTTTTGCGGGCGATAAGTTTTTCAATAACATAGCCTCCGCCAAAAGAGAAGTCGCCGGGAAAATTCAGGTTTGCTGGTGCATTATCCCGTAATTGGGTTGCTCCGAGGTAAGCATCAACACCAGCGACTCCGCTATATGCCATGACGCCATCAAGGGTGCATTCGGTGATTCGAATTTTTGGATTGCATTGTCCAAAGTTCAGGAAACATCCGGAAGAGCACATTGGTCCAAATGTGGCAGTTGTCACAACATCGATATCTTTCAGTGCTTTTTCTTCGCCGTGTTTATCGACATAATCGATAATTTCTTCGGCCGTTAATACGACGGCTTTTCCAGCGGCGATTTTGTCGTTGATTTCATTATATGTTTTTTCCATTTTGTGTTATGAGTCCTTTTTTTTTCTAGACGGTGAAAAGACAATTATGAGTGTGGAGAAGAATGGATGCCGTGGTGCTTTGCAAATTTCTTGATTAATTGAATTACTTCACTGTCTGAGATACAGTTGATTGCTTGTTTATATAGTTTTTCACATTCTGGTATGTCGAGTTTGTTGATGTATTCTCGAACGGCGGGTATCGGTGTAGAAGTCATGCTGAAGTGACGTAGTCCCGCACCAATAAGAACGGGAATGGCGTTGACATTTGCCGCTAATTCTCCACAAAGACAGACTTGTTTTTCGGGAAAAGAATCAACGATTTTACAGATATGCCCAAGGATCCGTAAAACAATGGGATGTGTTTGGCGATACCAGCGGTTTACTTTGCTGTTATTTCGATCTACTGCAAACGTGTATTGAACAAGGTCATTGGTGCCGATATTGATAAAATCAACCTCATTAAGCAATTGTTCCAGACAGAAAACAGAGGATGGTGTTTCAATCATTGCCCCAATTTTATAATGATCGGAGAAGGGAATCCCCTCTTTGCGAAGGGAATTTTCAGCTCTTTTCAGGGCTTCTTTTACGGTTCGTATATCCAGTAAATCGGTAATCATAGGAAACAGAAT
>JBAYAV010000305.1:0-4024 GCA_041669565.1 Lentisphaeria bacterium | reverse complement strand
GGGCCATTGTAATTTTGGTTTTGGATTAAGATATTGGAATGGAAGCCATCTTTTGTGATTTTTTCGGCGTCCAATTTTTGTTGATCGGCAAGGATTTTCAGTATTTTTGGAAGGCAGAACCCGCTTTGGCATCTACCCATGCCAGCGCGGGTACGGCGTTTGATGCCATCAATGGTACGGGCTCCGGGGGGCGTGTGGATAGCGGCGTATATTTCTGCTTCTGTGACTTGTTCACAGCGGCAGATCATATTGCCGTATTGTGGATTTTCCGCGATGGCGGCCTGTCGTTCTTGGGGTGTCATTAAGCGAAATGGTTTTGCTTTTTTACGGATTGGTGTAAAGGTTGAATTAGGGGGTGCTTGAAGGCGTTCGGCGATTCGTTTGGCATAGTCTTGGGCGATTGCTGGTGCAGAGGTCAGGCCTGGCGATTCAATTCCTGCGATGTTGTAGAAATTGGGCGCGTCATCGGGTTCTCCGAGAATAAAATCACCCACGGTTGTATGGGCGCGTAATCCGGCAAAGCTGGTGATTACTCCGGCGCGTGGCATTTTGGGCCAAAGGATTTGGCCGAGTTTTCTCAGTTTTTCCAGTTCTTCGGCAGTTGTGCTTTTATCGTCGCGGCTCTGTTGTTCGGTGGCTGTTGGTCCGAGGATGATAGTGCCATCGACGGTTGGGCTAATCAGGATGCCTTTTCCCATCGGGCCGGGCATTTGGAAGATGGTGGAATGGAAGGCCCCATCGAATTTTTTATCAAACAGTTCGTATTCGCCTTTTTTTGGGAGGATTTGGAAGTGGTGTTTGCTGACTTGATTGTTTAGGATATCGGCGTATAATCCAGCGGCATTGACCACAATTTTTGTTTTCATAATCTGGTTGTCATCGGTAAGGATTTGCCATCCATCCATTGTTTTTTGAACTAATTTTACCTTTTGTTCCAGTAGAAATTGGACGCCGTTTTGAGCGGCATTTTCAGCATAGCCAATGGTTAATTCATACGGGCAAGTGATGGCTGAGGATGGTGTGTAAAGGGCTTGTTTGACATTGGTAGTCAGATTGGGCTCGCGTTTATGTAGTTCTTCGGCAGACAGAATCTGCATATTTTGAATGCCATTCTTTATGCCTTGTTTATAAAGGGCTTGCAATTTTGGCAAATCGTCGGTTGAGAAAGCAACATTGTATCCGCCATTTTGTTGAAAAGGTACGGTGAGTTCTTTGCAAATGGATTCAAAAATATGGCTTCCTGCTACGTTGTATTTTGCCATCAGGGTATTGGAAGTAACATTGTGACCGGGGTGAACAATTGCGCTATTGGCTTTTGTCGTGCCTTCACAAATGTCGTTGTTTTTTTCAATGAGAGCAATTTTTAATTGCCAGCGGCTTAATTCGCGGGCAATTGCGCATCCGGATATACCGCCGCCAATAATAAGGACATCAAAGTTTTTCATTTGTTTCGTTCTTGTTTTTAGTTAAAAAATAAAACAAAAAAAATCCGGCTAAGAGTATGATTGTAAGACACTACAGTTTTCCCATATGGAAAAACATAATGTCTGGCACTCATACTCTTAGCCGGATCATTCTTTTTTTTTGTATATTATTACTATAGTTTATGAATGAAGAAAATCAACAAAAGGCCGGTGTTTTTTTTTAGCTGTTTTCGTTTTTTGGTAGTGTCACAATGAAGGTTGTTCCTTCGTCTTTTTTGCTAATGAGATCGATTTGTCCTTTATAACCTGAAACAATTGCCTTAACCAAGCTCAGTCCGAGGCCATTTCCGGGAATATTGCGGCTTGCGTCGGCGCGATAGAAGCGGTTAAATATTATCTTTTGGTCTTTTTCAGTGATGCCGCATCCACTGTCTTTTACTTTTAATTGGACTGCTTTTTCAAGATTTTCGAAGCTGACGTTAATAGCTCCTGATTTCGGGGTAAATTTGATTGCGTTATCCAATAGATTTCCGAGTAAGCGTTGGAAGTGTGACTTTCGTCCTGAGAAAAAGACTGCTTGTTTGGGAAAGTTGGAAGAAACCGTAATGTGTTTATCTTCAGCTACGGGGGTAAATAGCTCTACAATATCGAGTAATATTTTATCTAGCTGCAAGTTCTCGTCTTGTTTTTTATTGATTTCGCATTCGGTGCGGGTGATTTCGAGCATGGTGTTGATCATACTTAGCATTTCTTCGCAATTCTCTGAAACATTGGCTGGAAGATTATCTGTTTTTCCGGTAGCTGCGGCCAGCTCAGCTTCGCCCTGCATTCGTGTGATGGGCGTTTTTAGATCATGGGCAATATCGTCGGAAACGGCTTTGAGTTCGTGTAGCAATTTATCTATGTTTCGGGCCATTTCATTAAATGTATCAACCAGGTTATCCAGTTCGGAGCTTTTGAATCCATAATCCACATGACGAGAAAAGTCGCCCGCGCGGAGTTTTTCGGCAGCAGCAGCAACCTGGTCGATTGTTTTGGTGAATTTTCCGGCGAGAAGCCACCCGCTTAGGGTGCCGATAATAGACATTAAAATAAGGGCGAAAAAAAAGACGGACAGAATATAGTCTAAGTCATGTTGTATTTCATGAATATTACTTCCGATAATTAAGGTGTTATTATCATAGAATTTATAATTAACTAATTTAACAGTTGTTTGATCCAATTTAAAGGAATGGAAAGAAGGCTCGCCCGGCTTAAATTTAGAAAAATCCTGTTCCAAAAATGGTTTGATTAATTTTTCTGAAAAGAGGGATTGAATCAGTATTTTCCCCTTTGGTGAGCAAAGCAAAAAGAACATTTGATTTCGGCCTTCGCCGTACGCTTCTTCGGTGAGTTCTTCTCTAAAACTGGTCAACCGATTGAGGTTGCTGATTCGCTCTTTGGTAATCTGTTGCGTTGCGAGATTATATCGCAGCTCTAAAATATAGTCATGGACATTAACTAAAAATATTTTTTCATCTGTTCCGACATCTAGTGCTAAAACGATTTCACCATCATTTGGAATATGGGGTGCAATTATTTTTTTTGTTTTAGAGGAGAGAAAATGGGGGTCTAATCGTGTTGCACCGACGGGGGATTCTTTTTGGGTTAAATATTCATAGCTGAATTCCGTAACAAAAAAGTGAAGCTTATGAGTAATATTGTTATAGAGGGTTGTTCTTAAAAATAAATAGATAAATGTAAAGCACAGGATTAAAGATATCAGAAATAAAGACGCATAAAAGGAAGCGACTTTAAATTTCAGCGTTTTGAAAAAACGGCAATTATTCCAAAACATAACCGAAACCTCGTACTGTTTGGAGCAATTTTCGTTTGAATGGCTTGTCGATCTTATCACGGAGGCGACAGACACGTGCTTCTACGATATTTGTTTTGGTGTCAAAGTTGTATTCCCAGACGTGTTCCATAATAGTTGTTTTAGAAACAACGCGGCCGGTATTCCGCATCAAATATTCGAGAAGCTGGTATTCCAGAGGCTGCAAGTCCATTTTTTGTCCGTCACGGTATACTTTGCGTGTGACGATGTTCAGGGTTAAGTCTGCGACCCGGAGTTCGACGGGGTCCTCATTGCCGGACATTGTTCGGCGGAGAAGGGCTTGTATTCGGGCAATTAATTCAGCTAAAGAAAAGGGCTTTGATAGGTAATCATCGCCGCCTTTTTCGAGGCCTTTTATTTTGTTCTCTACGGAGTCTTTGGCGCTTAGCACGATAATTGGCAAAGACAGCCCCGCACGACGCACTTCTACAATCACCGAAAAGCCGTCTAGTTTGGGAAGCATAATATCGACAACAATCAGATCAAATTTTTCATTTTTGGCTTTGGATAAGCCATCGAGGCCATCGGCTGCATGAGTTGTGCGGAAACCTGCCTGAGCCAGGCCCTGTACAATGAAATCAGCAGTTTTAAGATCGTCTTCAATTAACAAAATGCGCATAATAAATAGATCCTTCGTTTTGTTGGATTTTTTTAATTTAGTTCCAATGCTGTGTTTTTCAAACAAGTTTATTTTTTTAATGGCATATTTTGTGCTTTTCGATAT
>JBAYAV010000304.1:0-4038 GCA_041669565.1 Lentisphaeria bacterium | reverse complement strand
TTTTTCCAAAACAGCAGAATTTTTTAAAAATTTTAACTGAGTTGTAATAATGAGTGAAATTAAAATATTATCTGCCGAGATTGCCGGTCGGATCGCCGCTGGTGAAGTTATTGAACGGCCAGCATCGGTTGTAAAAGAGCTGGTGGAAAATGCGATTGATGCGGGAGCTACCCGAATTCGAGTTCTATCCAAAAAAGGCGGCCAGCGTTTAATACAAGTTATTGATAATGGCAAGGGCATGGATCGACAGGATGCGATGCTTTGTCTGGAAGCACATGCCACAAGTAAAATCACCGCAACCGGCGATGTTGGGCAAATCAGCACTTTGGGATTCCGCGGAGAGGCGTTGCCAAGCATTTCTTCAGTGTCGCATTTTCAATTGCAGACACGCCAAAAAGAGTCCGATGTCGGAACCGAAATTATTGTAGATAATGGCGCTATCGCAGATATGCGGGACTGCGGATGCGCCCCCGGCACGAATATTCGCGTTAGTTTCCTTTTTGGAAATTTGCCGGCTCGGAAAAAGTTTTTAAAAGGCGCGAATACGGAAGATAGTCATATTGAAGAAACCATGCTGATGCTGGCGCTTTCACGTCCAGAAATTTCTTTTGAGTTATTTATGAATGAGCGATGTGTCATGCAAGTAACCATGGCCAACGATCTTGCGGCAAGAACGATGATGCTGCTTGGCAAAGATACTTTTTCATCGATGCTTCCTGTGGAATATTCTGAGGATAACATTCATCTTTATGGCTTTATCAGTAAGCCTGGTTTTACGAGAAATTCTCGTCGTGATCAGCGTGTCATTGTGAATGGTCGCGTTGCATCGGCTGAAACCATTTATTTTGCTATTCGTGATGCGTATTATTCCTTAATAGTAAAGGGCCGTTATCCGAGTTCGGTTTTATATCTGGACTTAGATCCGGAAAGAGTAGATGTGAATGTTCATCCTGCCAAACGCGAAGTGCGTTTTCGTGAACCGCAAATTATTTCAAATGTTGTGAGTGCAGGCATAAGGCAAGCATTGCGTAAAATGCCTGGTGGTGGTGAAGAAGAGTCTTCTGTTAATCAGGAGATCAATGTAATTCCGACACCGCAGCCTTTTGAAGCGCAACCGCTTCAGACGTCTTTGCCGCTGAATCTTCCTCCCAATAAAGATTCGAATGAATCGATTATTCAGCCAGAAAAATTAAACGATCCCGCATTATCATCGCTTTCGTCTTTATCGGAGCGTCCTGTCCTTACTACTCCACCGGTTGAACCGGAGAGTTTCGGGGCGCTTGAGAAGTCTCAAAACTCTATTTGTGCGCCGCCGTCTTCTGAAAATCCAGTCTTTCCGAAGACACAGTCTTTGGATCCGGGAGCTTCGATCGAAACCGAATCCGGCGATTCTGAAATGCCGTCGCCCTTGCAATCGATGCAATTAAAAGGACGTCTCGGAAAAAATTATTTACTTGTAGAAAGCCGCAAAGGTCTAGTCATTGTAAACATAAAAGCGGCCATGCAGCGCATTTTGTTTGAACGAATGCTTCGAAATATGAAAAAGAAAGAAGTAGAACAGCAGACATTATTAATACCTGTATCGGTCAATCTCGGGCCGGAAGAAAGTCGGATTCTTCGTTCTGAATTACAACACTTTCAGCAGTTAGGTTTTACAATTGAGCATTTTGGTGGAAACAGTTACATTATTGCTGCTGTTCCGGCTTTTATTTCAGATCAGGATATTGGGCAAACGATTAATGATATCATCGATGATTTGCGTCATAATCGTAATATTGCCAATCGGAATTCACTGCATTTAGCTCAAATGACTTCACGTTATGCGGTTCGTTTAAAAGAGAACTATTCTATTTCAGAGCAGAAGGCTATTATTCACAATTTAATTCGTTGTGAGATGCCTTATATTTGTCCAAATGGTGAAGCAACGATGATTCATTATAGTTTTAGCGAATTGGAAAAACGTTTCAAAAATTAATCACAGCCGTCCCATAACTACTAAAATCGCCTGATTTATGGACGCCATCAAGCACAACGGTGTCCAATTTTACAAGACACCTTTATCCTTAATTCAAAGATAACATTATTTTGTAGATCCCCATCGTAGCGGCGCACGGCCGTGCGTCGCTTTTGATGTGTGTCTTGCAAGCGCACGTTCCAACGGGTGCAAGTCCCGAATCTGCCCGGTAGCGGGAAGGATATAGCTGAAAACCAAGGGTGTCCATCGTGAGGTGGAATCTGAAGGAAGGTGCAGGCAAATCTCTGAACTGACGAACAGAAATCTCATCAGGCTGAGCGATGTGGACAAGGGTGCATCACAATCTTACGTCCAATAGCGGCGCGCGACCGTTCCTGCTCGGAGGCGTACAGTTGCGTATCTAAGCAAGAGGCCCAGTATGTTTATGGAGGCTGTCACATATGTCGTTCAGACTTAATGAATGCGCCAGATGCGCGTAAAGCATGGCCATGACATGACTGTTGGCGCTGAAGGCCCGCGTCTGGATTTTATGCTTTTTGGTGAGGTTGTCTATAATTCGGTCAGGTATCCAGCTTGCAATTTGTGCAAGAACGGACATCGTACTCTTTTGTGGGTTCATGGGACCTCCTATGGTTGCGTGTTAGGCTACCATTAAGATGCCATGAATCTACTTTTTTATAAATTTGTCGTCAAGTTATGGGATGGCTGTGAAACCAAAAAGTATTGTTGTCAATTCAACCTGAGGCATTCTCGATTCGAGAAACCGCAAAAAACAGTATAAAAGTCACCCTACAGCAACTTGATTACTTGGGCAAAATTGTTTGTCGTATCTGCACGCTTCCCGATAATTCGGGCCTGCAATTCTATGAACTGAATCCTATTTCAACACGACTCCCAGGCGACTGTATCCGTCTGCAAGTGTCGCCAAATGATATCACCATCTTTGATAATTTCGAAGAATAACTCTCAAATTCCTGATTGAGGCAAAAAGACATTTATTTCACAAATCAATAGATAATGCCCCTGATGGGACACACACGTTTACAACATATCAAGTGGAGATCTCGGGGTTTCTGACATTTCCCTCATGATATGCGTATAGATCATTGTTGTTTCGAGATTTTTATGTCCAAGAAGATCCTGTATTTCTCTTATGTTCACGCCACTCATAAGAAGATGTGTTGCAAAACTATGTCTTAAAGTATGCACGGTTGCCTTTTTAGGAATTCCTGCTGAAGAGACCGCTGCTTTCATTGTTCTCTGCACACTCTGATTCATAATATGATGCCGTCTTATTTTTCCGCTCCTCGGATCAATTGCGAGTTTCGAAGAAGGAAAAACATACTGCCATTTCCATTCTTTTCCCGCATTAGGGTATTTACGAGCAAGTGCGGGCGGCAGGTAAACCTCACCGAAACTCAACATTAAATCTTGATTGTGCATCTCTTTTACTTTTGATAGATGAATACGCAAAGGTTCTTCAACTTTTTTAGGTAAAGACACGATTCTATCCTTTCCTCCCTTACCATCTTTAATCACAATATGGCGATTACCAAAATCGATATTCATAACACGCAATCGCGTCAATTCTGAAACTCGCATTCCCGTACCGTAAATCAATTCAAGAATCATCCTCTTAGTTCCATACACCTGTTCAAAAAGTAATTTTACTTCATCGATACTCAAAACTGCAGGTAGATTAACTTTATTTTTAGCTCGAACGGTATCCTTGATATCCTTCAATTCCTTTTTAAATATATTTCTAAATAAAAATAAAATTGCATTAAAAGCCTGATTTTGAGTTCCCCCAGCCACCTTTTGTACAACGGCAAGATATGTTAGATATAATTTCACACTTGAGCTCTCTTCACGATCCATTTTATGATCGATACAATAATGTAAATATCTTTTAACCCAGTCTAAATACGTCTTTTCTGTCCTATAACCTAAAATCCGCAGTTTTTTATAGTACACACAGATTTTTCTCAAAACCGGACTCCATCCGCCAAACATCTGTTTGTCACTTGTCCAAGTTTATTTTCAATCCGAATTCCTTGAATACG
>JBAYAV010000303.1:0-4050 GCA_041669565.1 Lentisphaeria bacterium | reverse complement strand
TGAATTTTGGGAAGTTCTGACATAGGGCTGCAAATTCACGTGCGGCGGAAACGGGCATAAGAGCATCGTGATCGCCGTGACAGTAGAAAAGAGGAAGGTCTTGTAGCTGCTGGTAGTGCAGTATTGCGGAATGCCTTTGATAGAGCGCTGGGTTGCTTTGTGGAGTGCCGTTGTAGTGGCTGATAATGGAGTTATGAATTGTGGCAAATATCGGATTTTCGGCTTGATGACTTGTACAGAATGCATCATATTGGGCTAAATCAGCGATCGCACCGCGGGCAATGACCGCATGAATCAACTCGGGGTGCAGGATGGCAAAAACAAGGTTGGAACTTCCGCCCATGGAACCGGAATCAAGGATGATTTTTTTTAGGTTGAAGCGTTCTTTGAAAACCTGAATTAGCCTCGCTAAATCGGCAACAGCCACCGGGTTCATCCAGGCGTTGTCCCGTAAATTCGGCGTAAAAATATGGTAATTACGCCTCCGATATTCCGGAAGACAAAAACGTCGTAAATTGGGACGTAAATAAAGCTGATTGCCATGGCCGTCAAAGCCGTGTAAAACAAAAATTCCAGTGCTGGAAGCCTCTTCCGGCGGATCGTATAAACACCAGTCCGAAAAAGAATCAACCAGACTTTGATATTCGACCCTTTGTAACCCAGCGGGATATTTTTTTTCTGTGAGAGTGATAAAGTGCATCTTAGACCTTAAAAAAGATTGTTTTTTTTAATTATTTTAGTTGAAAACAAAAAAAAAGGCGGTATAGTATCCCTCAATCAGTCGCCTTTTGCGGATGGTTGAAACAAGCGGGTGTAGCATAGTGGTAATGCTTCGGCCTTCCAAGCCGACTATGTGGGTTCGATTCCCATCACCCGCTCCATTTATTTTAAATTCTGAAAGACTTCATATGTTGCAATATGGAGTCTTTTTTTTGTTTATTTTTTGTTCTGATTTAGAAATTTGTCGGCTTTGTCATATTCTGGTGGGGTACAGAGGCTAACGGAAACAAAAAGGACCGCGGATAAACAAACGCCGATAATAATTTGTGCGGCCGATTGCGGTTTCCAGTATGCCGGGAAGGGCGCTCCAAGATAAATGCAAAAGTTGTAAATGCTGTAAACCGCGCCGCAAAGAATGGACGCAACCGCGCCTGAATTGGTGCCGCGACGCCAGAAAAAGGCCGCGCATAACGGAATAAAAATGCCCGTGGTAATAATGTCGGAAGCAATCTGACAAATGATCAGTATTGAACGGATCCGCAATGAAATAAGCAATGCAACAAGCGTAATAATGAGCGTGGCAATTTGACTCTGACGAAGCTGTTTTTGGGAATCTTCTTTGCGCTGTGGGAACAGATCCATTACAAGGGTCATCGCGCCGGTGTTGATTAAAGAATCCATGGTTGACATAATGGCGGCAGAAATGCCGATGAAAATCATGGCGCCTAGAATGGGTGGGGTGTGGTCGATCACAATGGCGGTGACAATTCCTCCTTCTGGAAGTGTTTTATAAAGTGCAAAACCGGCCATGCCGGTAAGAACCGCAATTAAATAAAGAGGAATATAGGCAAAAAAACTCATGATTGTCATTTTTCTTGCATCGGTTGTATTTCGTGCTGCAGTAATTCGCTGCCAGACATTGGCCTGAATCATCCAAGAACAGCCAAAGGTAATGACGTACATCAGATATTTTGGCCCCTCACTCCAAAAATGGAAGTAACTGGGCTTCTTTGCAGCCACGGCCGCAGCATGAATGGCACCCCAGCCGCCACAACTGACGAGCGCAACAATAAAAACGCTGACTGTGGCAATCGTTAATAAAACAAACTGAATGATGTCGGTTAAAACAACACCCCGAAATCCGCCGAACATGGAGTAAATCAAAACGATGACGGTGCCGAAAAGAACGGCAAATTCATAATTAAGACCAAGATAAGTACCAAAAAATTGACCAATGCCAACCATCTGAGACGCTGCCGAAAAGGTCATAAAAAGGAGCACCATCAACGCTAGTAGTTTTGCACAAAAAGGAGAATAACGAATTTTCATCATTCTTCCCTGAGTTAAAAAATCCACTTTTCGGATATGTCGTGCCATAAGAATCATCAGAAAAGTCGCGATAAGTACGGGCACGCCATAGTACCAGAAGGCACTGATACCGTCTTCAAAAGCAAGATCCGCAGTGGATAACGCAGAGCCGGCTCCCCACCATGATGCAATAAAGGTAAGCGACAATGCCCAAAAGGGTAATTGCTGCCCCGCAAAAAAATAGTCCACAATGGAGGTGTTCTTTTTCTCACGGGAAACCGCAAATAACAAAACAGCAAAATAAAGAACGAGGGCAATAAGAGAAAGTGTTCGTAACATAAGAGGAATAGAATGATGAGAGTTGTTTTATAAACGAAAATTTGTTTGCTTGATCACTTCTGCCCAAACAACGATAAGACTTAATTTACCATTGCTTATGACTTTTAACAACTATTTGAATCGCCCTTATTCATTTTTTTGCCTTCTTTGTGCTTAAAATGTTTTTAAATTGTTGCTGTTTTGTGCTGCCCAACGACAAAAAGAACTCAAAAATGCTCGATGATTGAACGACAAGGCGCCGGTCAAGATTTTCGGACGTTGGACAAAAAAACAAGTCTTTAATATCGTTATTGGTTTCTCTTTTTTCCTGTTGCTTCGAAAACCTTTTGCGATACCCATTGGTCGCATGAACTAAAATAGGATGAAATAGCTTTTGTTTCTTGGCCTTTTTTTATTGGCAACAACCGCGTAGAGAAATGTCCCATGTATCAATAATTTCATCTCCTTTTGCAATAAAAAACTGATCAAATAGATTGATTGTGGGATCGCAGTGCGAAACAATAAGCTCTAAAGTGGAGCCAAGCGCCGGCTTTTCGCTGGGGGGACATTTTACCCGCCCGTGCTCATCGCCAAAACTCCAGTCATAAACCCAGTTCGGATTCGTTTTTCCGTCTCGTAAAATAAACGGCGGAGCTTGAGGCGTAACATAAAGAGCTTTGGTGCCGGCATCGATGGTGATGTAATCGGAATGATTGGTGCTGATCACAGAGGTCAGCATGGTGAGACTCGGATGAAAAATATCACAAAGCGTGCCTCGGGACTCGCTGATGGGGGAATATTCGGCATCCATTACGCAGTAGGAACCAACTTGAATGTCGGTGAGCTCCGGAATTTGCAGGTCTGCCGAACAGGTTCCCGTTCCTGTCCCGGTAAAAATATCACAGCTTAGGCCTGCCTTTTGAAAAGAATGAAAAACATCAGCGGCGCGCTTCATGTAAAAAAAAGACTGCTGCTGCCGTTCACGATAATTGCGGATGTGTTGAAGGTGCCCGCAGTAGCACTGAATTCCTTGTAAATGAAGGGAAGAAAAAGAGCTGATTTGCTTCCCCATCTCAAGAGCGTCCGAAAAAGGGACGCCAGTGCGACCCATTTCGGGGTCTAAGTCGACTAAAACCTTTAGGGGTTTCGAAGCCTCTTTTGCCGCTTCGGCAAGCATGCGGATATTGATGGGGTTATCGACAACAACCATTAGGTTTTGAAGGGCGTTGTGAAGACGGATGAGCTTTTTTATTTTTTGCGGTGTGACGACCGGTGACGTAATAAGGATGTCTTGAATTTTAGCTTGGGCCATTTTTTCGGCTTCGGATACTTTTGCGACACAAATTCCAATGCAATTTCCAGCGGCCAGCTGGCGTTTTGCTATTTCAGGGCATTTATGTGTTTTTGCGTGAGGGCGCAATTTTTTTTGGACTCTTGAGGCACAGGCAGCCATCGTTTTTAAATTTTGTTCGAAAAGGTCGATATCGATAATTAAAGAGGGTGTGTCAAGTTCTGACTTTTTCATTGTCTGCTTTCTTTTTTAAGAAAAATAGTTCGTGGTGTAGAAATATTGTTGTACTTAGGGGCTGTTCAGAAATAACCTTTACATTTGCCTGATTCTCGTGAATGCTTTTTGTGCCGCCAACCTCGTCACATACCTAAGGGTATGCTCCTCGTTGTCGGCCCCAAAATCAAATCACGATT
>JBAYAV010000302.1:0-4068 GCA_041669565.1 Lentisphaeria bacterium | reverse complement strand
TAGGTATGAGGCCTTTGTCGTAATCTAAATTCATCTCAGTCCAGATGATTCTTGCTGCACAAACGGAAAATTCTTCTACTAAATCGACCATTAATTGTGGCTTTTTATCTTCCGGTAAGGGAGCCCAACAGGTATGGGGGCAATCGTCTACGGCGTAATTACCATATAGACCATCCATCCAGGAAGACGCCTTTATGAATTTATTGACTGAAACCGGAAGCCACCCAAGTTCTCCTCTGGAGATGGATTGTGGTACTGATGTTGCTGTTATATGCGGCTCTCCGGTTGTGTCAAACGAAACGCGATCCATGCCGATTCTGCGTTCAACATCATGAACACGCCGAATAAGGCAAGTATAAAATTGCCAAATGCTGCCATCGGGGCCCTGCGTCATCCCGCCATGTCCGGTTCCTGTAACGATGCCATGCGGGGTGATTAACATCGGTGCAGAGGGGGCTGTAAACGGCCCAAGCGGAGATTCTTTGGAACGATAGCAGGCAAGCGAATAATGTCGGAATCCGGTTCCACAGGCGGAATATTGAAGATAATACTCACCGTTATGCTTGAACATGGAAGCGCCTTCGTCCCAGCCATATTGAGGATGTTCACCATATTCACCATAATGTTCCCAAGGATTGTTGGAGTCAAATTTAATAAGCGTAACAATATCGCTGATTGCCTGTAGCGGATTATCAGCGTCCAGTTCAACGCCATAGATCCCTTTGCCGACGGGAGCGCAACCCCAGAATAGATAGAGCCGCCCGTTATCATCGGTAAAAAGTGCAGGATCAACAAAATACTGGAACTCTTTGCCGTGAATATCATGGGGAGTGCCAAGGCATTTAAATGGCCCCAGTGGAGTCGCCCCTTCAAACAGTCGGACAGCAGACTGTCCATAAGGAATACAGGAGGTAAGTAAAAAGCGATCTCGAATTTTTGTAATAGTTGGGGCATATCCTAAGGGGTATTCAATATCGATGGGCTGATAAGTCCAGTCTGTTTTATTATAAGAAACGTAGGCTTGTCGTATTGATGGATAGACATACCACGCATTGTTATACCAAAGTGCTTCAGGGTCTGCGACTTCCCGAAAATCCCGCGGCTCGCCCATAAATTTCCGGTCGTCTATTTTATTTTTAACCGAACCGAAATAACCGCGTCCTAAATCTGGTAAAGGAAGGGGATTACAGTATAGATCATCTGGAATTGTTTTGTTTTTTGTGCTCATGCGTAGTCTCGTGTTTTTTTGAATCATTTGCGAGGTAGCAAATGATAAATTTTATAAATGTTATTCCAATACAAAGCCTTCAAATGGCAGTGCGGGTAGCCCCTCGCGGTTCACGAGATTGGCAATCGGGTTTCGGCTCCATGCATAGCGTACATAACATGGCGATGTTATGTTCTTTCGGGAAACGATGACCGAATTTCCTTCGATTTGCGCCGAGGCGCGATAAAACTTCTTGTCTATGCCGGCAAGGAAAAAACCAACTAAGGGATCGCCTGCGGTGTGCAATCCTTCCGAATATCGGAAAAACAAGCGCAACGTAGAATTTTCTCTTTTTGCGGTGATAAATTCCGGACCACTAGGTAACATACCGGTTTTGCCATAAATATTTACCAGTACGCATTGGGCAAAACGATATCCGATGGAGCGTTTGTCTTTTGCATGTATATTTTCGATTTCCCCTAGATCCACCGCTGAAATAGAATAGACATCCTTAAGCATTTCAGCGCATTTCCGTTGAGAGTCTCTTAGAAAAGGCCAACCATCATCGGGGTCATATTCATATTTTTCAGAAAATCCGGTGATAATGGTTTGAATAAATGGTAGTTTTGTCTGTTGCCAATAAAAGCGCCAATCCTGAATCAAGTCCGTCATCTTTTTCTGGTATTTTTTGGCGTCCTCAATCGTTTTGGCATTTGCTTCTCCCTGATTCCAAAGGACTCCTTTTATCGAATAGGGGATGAGGGGGCGTATCATGGTGTTGAAAAGGGCTGAAAAGGTATTCGGATTGCCGGGGCCGGTTTCGGGATATTCTTCAATGGGAGGAGGGGCAAGAATTTCTTTTTCTATGCGTGCCTTCCAAATACCAGCAAGTGAAATGGATGAGGCTGAATTAGCAGAACTGAGGCTGCAGGCCTCTGGACTCCCGTTAAAACCAGCACCAAAAGCAAATGAATAGACTCGAAAAGCAATTACCGCTTTGCCGCTTTTTACAAGTTTGGCCGGGATTTTGTAATGCCTGGAAATATTCCAGAAGTCCGTTTCTAGTCCTGTGCCTGTTGTTCCAATAGGCTCACCGTTAAAATAGGCGGTGTCCTGTTTATCAATACCACAGAAATTTAAAAATAACTCACAGTTGTTCCACTCCTGTGGAATGGAAACTTCTTTCCGGAACCAAGCGACGCCATGTGGACCGATTTTTTGCTGTATCCAGTCGCCGGGAACCGTCATTTCTTTCCAGTCATGATCGCAAAATTTTGGGCAAGGCCAGTTTTGGGAGTTTTTGTCTGGGCCACTGTCTGGAATACAATATTGATGAAGATATTCGGATTGATCGAATTCCTGCTTTTCCTGGAGCCTTATGCGGGATAGCTGAACATCCTGCCAGGCAGAATATAAATTGTTTTTTTGATCATTTTCTAATACAGCTTTACAAAGATCTGGATTTTGCAGTAACGTATTACGACTAGTCCAACTTTCAATAATGGTTCCTCCCCACGATGCGTTGATGATTCCAACAGCCACATGCAGTTCTTTATATATTTTTTTTGCAAACCACAGCGCCGCTGCTGAAAAGTACGGAATGTTTTCGTTTGTTGAATCGAGCCACTGCGCCTTGAAATAATCTTGTGAAACGGATGATCCTAATTGTGGAACTGTTATCATACGTATCATGGATGGATCCGGATTATTATTTTGATAGTCTGTAAATTGCTCCGGCGAATTTTTCATTGGAAATTCCATGTTGGATTGGCCGGATGCGAGCCAAACTTCTCCCACCATGACATTCATGATGATGCATTCATCACCATGAGTTTTGTTGATAACGCGAAGGGTATAGGGTCCTCCTGCTTCAAGAGAAGGCAACTGTAACATAAATGTACCAGAACTTGAAGAGGCCCCAAAGGCGTTGGTTTTATCAATAGAACATTCGATAAAGGAATCCGGCTCCGTGATTCCCCATACTGGGATGGGCATGTTTCGTTGGATGATAGCATTATCTAAAAATAAAGATGCAAGTTTCATAAATTTTTTAACCTGTCAATATGCATTCATAAGTTTTGATGATTCTTCATGTTGTGATTTTCACACGAGGACCGATTAGGACGGAGTCGCTTTTTCTTAAAGTCTTTCTTCGACTGCAAAAAAACATCACTTCCATAATTTTCTCTTGACGATAAATATAGAGTCCTTCATTAATATGTGCCTTCTTTCCGCCTGTCTTGATTGTAATAACGTAAAATAGAACGAAATAGAATAAATAGTCTTTGCTTAAGTAAAATATAAAATCTTATTCTTATTTTAGTTTGATGGATCAAGTATAGGCTTTGATGGTTTCAAGAGTTAAGAGCTTGTCTATTTACCTCAATATAACTGTGACTTTTGATTATGGTTGTTGTTGTAACGTGGGAATCTCTGGTTTGTCCTCTGTTGCTATCAATATAACAAAATCATATTTGGGTAATGTCACCATGTTCTTTTCAAGTAAGGCGGTTGTTTCGGCATTGTAGATTTGAGCGGTTGCCGAGATATCGAGTTTTTGCCGGTTCAGAGAAAGTTTGAAATGTTTTTCACTGTCATCCATGTTGCCGATTACAATCAGCGTTCCTTTTGAATGCCGGTAACTGGACAGCATAACGCCTTTGGGTGCTGAACCGATCAGTCCATCGTCTTCAAACCAAGGTACAAAGCGACAATTATTAGACCAAATTTGAAATTTACCAAGGATATCATAAGCACGATATACTGTAGGACGATGAAAACCTGCGGTAACAGGCATGCGAAGCCATGGCTTAATTCCATTGGGAAGCATCATCGCTAATTGTGTTCTCGTGAGATATTCC
>JBAYAV010000301.1:0-4069 GCA_041669565.1 Lentisphaeria bacterium | reverse complement strand
CAGGCAGTCGTATTTTTCAAAGGCCTCCATGTATTCTTTAAGGCAGCCGTTACTGTTCCCCATCGCATGCGAAAATTCACAAAGGAGGAATGGCCGTGGATCGGTTGTCATTGTTTCCGCCCATTGGGTTATGGCATCGATGGGCGGGTACATGGACGAAATGAAATCGGTGACATCGAGGTTTTTATTTTCTTGCCATGTTGCGGAGGTTGCGCCTTCATAGTGGAGCAGTCGGCTTGGATCGTAAGCGCGAATCCAGGCTGCCATCGCATGATGATTCGGTCCTATTCCGGATTCATTGCCTAAAGACCATATAATAATAGATGCGTGATTTTTGTCGCGCATGACAAGATGCTGAGCGCGATCCATAAATGCGGCGGCCCATTGCGGATTATTGGTTAAGTCATAGTAATAGGCATGGCATTCCAGATTGGCTTCGTCAATAACATAGAAGCCATATTCATCGCAAAGATCATAAAATTTTGGCGTATCCGGATAATGACTGGCGCGGATGGCATTGATATTATGTTGTTTCATGGTGACCAGATCGAGACGCATAAGCGTTTCATCAAGGGAACGTCCTTTTTGGTCATCGTGTTCATGACGATTGACGCCATAGATTTTGATCGGCTGGCCATTCATCAGCATTTGACGGTTGCAGACTTCGATGCTGCGAAAACCAATTCGGAGTGTCGTTGCTTCCAGTTCGTTGTCTTTTCCATCGGTTAGCGTTACTGTCAGGGTGTATAAGGTAGGGGACTCCGCACTCCATGG
Source organism: Lentisphaeria bacterium (assembly GCA_041669565.1). Classification (GTDB taxonomy): domain Bacteria; phylum Verrucomicrobiota; class Lentisphaeria; order Oligosphaerales; family Oligosphaeraceae; genus JBAYAV01. The sequence continues at coordinate 3,295 of JBAYAV010000301.1, read as the reverse complement.
TTCAATGTTTGGAAAGCTAAGCGATGTTTTTATTTTTAATGCCCGCGGATCATGATAGGTTGTATAATATTCGGAATTATTGAATTGGACGGTCTGAGGTACGCCGGGAAGAAGGTCGCCTTTGCTGTTATAGACGCGAACCACGAAGCTATATTTTTTAGTGGGGTCGTAGTGAACAAAACCCGCGGATAATTCCAGGGATAATTGCCCGATGGTGTACGTGTCTTGATCGAGAGTTGCTGTGGCAAAGACATCTTGAATATAGCAGGTATTTGTAGAATAGAGATATACGCTGCGAACGATTCCGGCATGCCACCACTGATCTTGGTCTTCAATGTAGCATTGTTCAGACCACTTGCAGACAAGCACGGTTAGTTGGTTTTTGCCTTCTTTGAGGTAGCTGCCGATATCGAACTCGGTAGCAGTGCGGGAATCGGTACCGTAGCCGATGGCTTTTTCATTGATATAAACTTGAAAAAAACTCTCAACGCCGTCAAAATGCAGAATAACGCGCCGTTTTTTCCAGTTATTGGGAATTTCAAAGGTGCGGCTGTAGATTCCGCATGGCTGTTTTTCTGGAAGTTCTGGAATTGGGTTTTCCCAGGGCATCTGCACGTTGGTGTAAATCGGCGCATCATAGCCCTGTAAATCCCAGCATCCGGGAACCGTGATCGTCTTTTTGCTGTTGCTTAAACTTTCAATATCCGGAAGTGCAGTAAAGGCTTTTTCAGCATGTTCAAAATAGTTAAAGTCCCATTCGCCATTTAGGTCTTGATACCAGGAACCGCGTGAAAGTCCAGCTTGAGCGGCTTCTGATTCTGAATTGAAAGGAAAGAGACTTGAACGAGTTGAAAGACGCCCAGCACCAAGAGATTCACAGGAATGGAGTAGTAATGTATTCATATATCGGACTTTTGTGTTGATTTTTAGTATTAAAAATAAACGATATGCGTTTTGTTTTTAATGAAGATACAGAAAACTTTACTATAATACCGCTTGAATGAAAGACAACTGTTAAAGGTTACAAAAAGAGGGAAAACAGGAAATGGAAGTTTTCTTTTTTGGGGACGTGGATGTCCCTGAAATTCGAGAACTTTCAGCGTCTTTTAGGAGCTCTATAAATTTCAGATAAATGAGGTCGTAATCATTGTTCAGACTAGTACGAAAATATGCGTTGTTTGAATTCCGGCGGAATGCATAAAATCGTGATGCGTTGATGGAGCGGCTAAATATTTTTTAGGAAGGGCATCGGATGGAAAATAAAATACGACGAACCGGAAGAATTTAAGCTGAATTTTTGATTGGGTGGTGGTTTTTCTTGGTTGGAGGAGGAGGTAAATACCCTGAACGGTAAAGGGAACTTGTTAGGCAAAGAATTACGGACCCGGTGAAGAACGGGTCTTTTTTCAGCGTTGCTTTCCCCCTGAAAGGAGGGGGCGGCCTTTGTTTTGTTACGATGTGTACCCGGGAAGATTTAAAGTGTTGAGACTGTGATCTTGAAGAAGAAGCCCATTATCAGGATCCGCAAGGTAACTGCCGTCCCAGCGCGGATATTTTTTCCAATCTAGGCTGGACTCCGTTTCAATGTACGCGTCTGTTCTTTTGGCTGATTTCAGGTAACCAAGAAGACAGCTCTTCTGCTGTTGTTTCATCTTCTGAAAAGACGGATCTTGTGCTTTGTTGCTTAATTCCTGTGGGTCCTCTTTCCGGTCAAATAAGAATTCACGGTCATCACCGGCAGAATAGAAATATTTCCATTTTTCTGTTACAGTCATGTAAATCCCAGTGGCACCATTACTATATTGCGAAAAAACTGCCTCGCGATTGTCTTTTCCGGCGGCAATTTCACTCAAGTCTTTGCCGTCGAATTCTTGATTTAACAGGTCCGCATGGGCAGCAGCAGCAATCGTTGGATAGATGTCCACTAGACTGACGGCGCGATTACATTTTTTGTCCGCGGCAAAACGCTTCGGATAACGGACAATCATGGGTACTCGTGAAGAGGCATCCTGCATACTTCGTTTTCCAAAACAATTGAAATCCCCAAGGTATTCGCCATGATCCGATGCAAAAAGAATCAGCGTGTTGTCTAATTCATTCGTCTGTTCCAGGGTTTCAATCATACGACCAATTTGAAAATCAATAAAAGAGATCGTTGCGTAATAATAGGCTTTCATATTGCGCAGAAGGTTGTTGTCAATGCCATAATCACGATATTTGTAGCGATTTTGCTTGCGGTTAATCCATGTTTGTAGTAATTCGCTGTCTTGCGGAGCTGTTGGCAGGGGCATATCGCCGGCGCGATATAGTTTGTGCCATGGCTTTGGCGGCGCAAACGGCGGGTGCGGATGAATAAAACTGGAAAAGAGCATCCACGGCTGCTCTTTGTTTGAATGGTCTTTTATAAACTGAACCGTGTTGTCACCGATCCAGTTGGATGGATGACTTTTTTCATCGTGCAGGGAAATTTGCGGAATGTAGTACATCTCACCACGTGTTCCATGGGGCTCATCATGATCGTAGCCATTGTCTTGCAGCCATTTGCAATAATCGTCCGTTTCTGGATCCGAACAGCATTCTTCTTGCACCAGCCGATGTTGATAGCCACGCAGCGCCAGTTTGTCTGGTGTAAAATGGCACTTGCCAATTGCCTGAGTTTGATAGCCGGCTTTTTCAAGCATCGCAGGAATAGATTTTCCATTGTCGTTCGGCATTTCGCCATTGATATACAAGTTTGTTTTTTGCGGATAGACGCCGTAGTGCATACAGCACCGCGCCGGGATGCAGACCGGACACGGCGAAAAACAATTGCAAAAAGCCGTTCCTTCATGAACTAAACGATCGAGATTTGGTGTTTTTATGATTGAATTGCCTAGGGCGTGAATGGTGTCCGCCCGCTGCATGTCAGTAAAAATAAATAATATGTTTGGTTTTTTGGCCATGAGAACCTCTTTTTTATAATAGGGATATAGATAAAATATAATAAAGTATATTTCAGAATAACGGATTTGTCAATATACAAAAAGGAAATAAAATTATTTTGTGTAAATAGTGGCGGAACGGAACCCCCCTTTTTGAGAAAGAACAAATCATTTATCATAAAAAAAGATACTGATTGTTATAGAAAAACTAAAAATAAAAAAGGCGTAAGGTAGCATCTTAATAAAATTCAGACTTCCTTGCACTGAAGATCCTTGTCATTGTCCCATATTGTGGCGTTTTAATGATTAATTACTTGTAAAATTGCATTGATTAGGGACAGAGACAACTTTTTGGGGCATAACCAATTCCTCCT
>JBAYAV010000300.1:0-4088 GCA_041669565.1 Lentisphaeria bacterium | reverse complement strand
ATATTGCGACCCGGCATCATTAAATTTTCAATATTCCTGGAATAAAGACAGCGGAAAGGAATTCCGTAAACAGAGGGGAAAAACATGGGCGGCGTGCTGCCAGGATGCCCCTTTCCATAAATTCCCTCCGATGGATGAATGTCTATCGGCCAACCGCCGCAGGCGACGGTATCGGGAAATTTCTTGTTGTTCATCAGGTCATTTTGCGTTAGCATATAATCCCCGATGAGCCGCCGGGATTCGCGTTTTCCGGCAAAGGGCGTAATCCAGTCGATCGCATAATTTTCAGCGCCGTGTTTGCCGTGGTTTTTGATATGGTCCCAGACACCAAATAATGCTGCCAGAAGCTGGTCATAGATTTCTTCATTATCGGCAATAGTATCTTGTGTGCCGCCGCATTCCAGCCACCAAAAGCCGTGTTGAAAGTTATGATGAGAACGGAATGGGAGGTCTTTTTCTGTGTTAAATTTCATAGCCCAGTCTGGTGGTACAAATGGGACGGGTTTGCCGGTATCGATTGCCCGGAACATAATGGTTGTGCCCTGGGTGTTTGTATCTGCTGTCAGTGGTGCGAGGCTTTCATTGAATTCATGGCGGGCTTCGCGTCCCATGCGAAAATCGGCGCCGGCCGCCACACCGATGAAGGAGTCTCCGGTAGCATCTATAAATTGTTTTGCCCGAAAGACAACGGTCAATTCTGAGCCGAGAACGCGGCCGGTTACTTGAATAATTTTATTCTTTTCAGTTTGCACATCATAAGCCTCGCAGTTTAGAAAACTGGTGATATTTGCTTCTCGTTTTACAAAATCTCGAAGGACAAGGCTCCAATGCCGTCGCCATCCCTGATCAATTTTTTTATAAAATTCAAGTTTCATTTCTTCCATAATGCCGGTTTCGCGGGCATTACGATTGTAATAATCGGAGGCGCCATTGACACAGAGGATTTCCCCGTCGTTGGCATTGCTTTCCGAGCTTGAAGGACCGCCATAAACGGGGCGATTTTGCATTAGTCCGACCTTCAGGCCTAGTCGTGCGGCGGCGACTGCAGCGGTAACACCAGCGACTCCGCCGCCGATTACTGCAAGATCGAGGTCGAACTCCCGGCAGAATTCTTTTGGGGTATAGGTTGTTCTCATATTATAAATATCTTTCGTGTTTTTACAAAAATAAAAACCGGAGTTGCAAATACCATTCATGATTTCAATGGCGTTTCTATTTCAGATTAAAGGACTCTACTGTCGTAAAATTTTGAAAAAATGCTTTACCGGTTTTTCCATGAGGAAGTCAAGGGGTTGTAAAATAATGTCATGTTCGCCTGTTGTTGCTTTTATATTCAACATAACAGGCTCATTTGCTGGAACTAAGATAAGATTTGAATGATTTATGGGGTAGAGTTTTGAATCAATATTGTAGCTTAATTTTATATTCTTTTGGTGAATAATTCGATACCATACAGAATGTGTAAAAGCAGTATTGTATAGATATATGTTTACAGAATCTTTATCGATTTTTATGATTTCCGGATTTAGTTTACCATCAGCAACGATGTGTATCCGTTCCAAATTTTCAAAAGACTGATTGAGCTTTTGGGTTAAATTTATTAATTCCGTTCCAGTGGCATCTGCAAGTTTTGTTTGCAGGGCGCACAATTCTTTTTGAGAAACTTGCATATATTTTTGTAGTTCGTTTGGCAATTTTTTATTGATTTTAATAGCCAAGGCGCGCGTTAAACGCTTTTGTAAAATTTCTTTTCCCTTTGTTATCTTTATTGATTTAATGAGAATAGAGGTTGGATATTGGCGTTTTTCCAGGCCGATGCCGAGAGTGACGGGCTGCTTGTTTATTTGCAGAGAATATCGGATGGTCTGCCATTGATCATTTCCATTGACAAGTTGTTTTGCCAATTTATTCCCTTCTACGCCCGGATTTCCTGTCCCCCAAACGAAACCGGATGATATAACGGAGGCAATATTAGAAGAAGAGCCTTTTAAAACAATTTCCATTTCTATCGTCTCGCCTTTGGTAAGTCCTTGCGCCTGATTTAGAACAATGGTCCATGACTGAGGCGCCGCAGATATTTTTAGTGCCTTACCGTCATCGGTAGTCACTATTTCAGTGCTTGATTGTTTGAGTCTTGTAGATACAAATTGCCACCCGTCTCCTAAAAAATCAGTAACGGCTTTATTTTTTTCAGCGGTAACGGCGAAAACGCTGCTGGTTATTAGAAATACTAGAATTGTGGTAATAAAATGTTTCATTCTATTCCTTTTCCATTGATGTTAAATCTATAATTTGCTGTAAATAATCCATCATTATATTCGGGCGTGTTTTGGTTATTTCGACCGGGATGTCTTTGTTTAGTAATTTTAATAATGGTATTTTATTCGGGTGGCTATCGGGCCATTGTTGGGCGAGCTTTTGAGCTGTAATAAATAATGCATGATCACGACTGGCAGCTTTTACTCCCATCCAGCGACGACTTTGAATCACGTTGCCATCCGTAATATAAAGTGTTGTTTCATTGGAGTTTTTGCCGTCGGTATCATCCCATGGATCTCCGCTGAAATGAATGCCATCGAGTCCTGTTGCAGACCAGTAGGCGGCCCCATCAATGCCCCACACAAAGGTGTTCCAGCCCATAATGCGGTATTTTCTTGTTGGCGAAATTCCAAGTTGAGCCCAAGGGCAAAAGTAAGACCAGCGTTTTTTAAGATACGGTTTGAATTCTTCATACAGTTCCCGGTCTTTCTGGTTATAATAACTTTGATCGAATGGCGTAAAAAGATCCACTTCATTTTTGACTTTTTCACTGAGAGCTTCTTTTGTACCGGCTTTTTCACTGTTTGCAAAAATCATTATTTCCGGATCTATTTTTTTTACGGCCTGTGCGAATTCACTAAAGTAGACTCCGATGTATTCGTCATATGGATAAAAAGCCCATTCGTCTTTTGTCCAGCCCTTTTGTGTCATATGGCTGGATAACACTTTTATATAATGACGTAAAGCATTGTGCCATGCGGGAGAATTGTATTCTATCGCGCCATCTACGGCGGGCATAGTCGCTAATTTTTTCTTGCGTTGATTGGGGTCTGAGCTGGCGTTTCCTTGCTGTACAAAAACTCTGCAACCCCGCAGAAGAGCAAAGTTGCTATACGGCTTAATAATGTCTAAAACAAAATCCAACTTCGAAAAATCAGGAATTTCGACAATGGCACCCTCTTTATTAAATTTAATATCAATGGTCTCTAATACGTGAAAGGTATCAATACCTGCCTCTCCTAATACTTTCGCAAGCTTTTCTGCGTATTCATGATCCTTTATGAGCCGAAGACTGCAATCCCAGACAAGCATATCCATTGTCGGTTTTTGCGGTAATTTCAGATTCGTAATTTCGAGCTGTATATTTGCTGACGCGGCGATGCTGCTATCCATATTGTTTAAAAGAACTTGACTATTATAAAGGCCGGAATGCAGCCCTTTGGTATTGATTTCAAAAAAAAGCTGCCTTGTTTCCTTTGCCGGAATGAATAGTAAATCGTTGGAAGATAATGTAGGAAGAATGTCCGCAAATAAAATTTTACCCCGGCTCCGGATGGATGCGGTATCATGCAGAATGATATTGTTCAGGAGCGCTTTGTTCGCTAATGACGGTGTTACAGTCAGGAGTGTTTCACTATTATTCCGAATCATTAAAGCAGCATAGACTACATAATTCTGTGGTGCTTTTAATGAGATATTATCGACTGCTTTGGATGGTTTCTGCTGTTCATAAATAGAGCCGTTATCCAATGGCTGAGAACTCCACCAGATATCGAATGTATTTCCATAACTGTTTATTGCCATCAAAGCAATATAAACCAATGATATCTTTATTAACTTTTCACAGAGCATCGTTATTTCCTTGTTGACATCCTGAAATAATAACAAAATTTAAGTGCTTTTTTATTCCATGATTGAAATGAATCAGACATTACTAAAAGGGCAAAAACTGCGCATATGTTTCTCTGGTGATCATGATGCAAAAGAAATGTTGTGCAGTCGTTGCCTAATAGAAATATATCCTATCTAAAAGAATGGGATTTTTTTTT
>JBAYAV010000299.1:0-4103 GCA_041669565.1 Lentisphaeria bacterium | reverse complement strand
TCCGCCCCGTCCGTCCGTTTCCATCATAAAAAGGATGAATGCTCTCAAATTGGTGGTGAATGACCGCCATCTTAATCAATGGATCAAGGCCGCTCATTGCGGGATCATTAATATATTGCTCTAGATTTTCCATGCAGCGTTCTACAACAAGCTTATCCTGAGGAGGGGTATAAACAATTTCCCCTTTTGCATTTTTCAGCGTCGTCCCCGGCAAGGAACGAAAACCCGCAGAATTTTCCTCCAGAACCTGCTGAATCTCCTTGATCACATTATTGGTGAGCAGTTTCTTCTGGCGAATCAAGGAAAATCCCTTTTGCATCGCCTGCCGATAATTCAGGACCTCCTTGGTCGAGGCAGAGATAATGGCCTGTTTGATATCCAAATCGGCGCGATACAAATCGTCATGGGTGGTAACGATATTTTCCACCTCCGAGCTGTCTTTCGCTTCCTGTAAAGTCAACGAGTTAATGAGAATCGATTCATTCGGAATATTTTGAGCCACTCCTTTTAACTCGGCCAAAGCCCTGTTGGAAAGATTCACCTGTTTAAGGACTGCTTTCGTTTCCAGATCATAAGGAAGCGGCAATGTAGGGATATTATAGGACTCGTTCATACTCCGACACTATTGTTATATCGTTTTGAATTCGATGCCCGAGTCCCGCTTCCGGATCGCGGGGTGGCTTTTCAGCCGGTCATCGTCTGCAAAGGAGTCGGTCACGGCTCCGATGGCATCCTGCTGATAATCAAGATTCGGTTCAAATGTGAAATTCATTGCTGTTCCAGTCTTGGAATGACCACTTTGAATTGTTCCCCATCTGAATCATTAATTAACTCAATATCCGGCTGGGCCTTAAACGCTCTTGTTATTCCGGATCCCAACCCTCTGTATTTCATTAATTTTGAAGAATATGAAACGATCAAATTATTCCGTACGACCGCATTTCCCATTTTAATATTTTCAATTGTCAGACTATTAGGCAAAGCCCCCGGACTGACAATTTCCACTCTATTATCAAAAATCAGAATTTTTACGGGCGCATTTTTAGAATAGTCTCTATGGGTCAATGCGTTTTGCAGTAATTCTTCCAATGCAATTTGCGATATTTCCAGAATTCCGGTGGAATTGAAATTCTGCTCTTGTTGTGTATGCCGCAGATTGGTTTTAAAAAACGCTATGCCTTTTTCAAACATTTCTGGAATTGTGCCGACAATATCTATACTGTCCCGATAATCCGTTCCCCCAATGTCATTTCCGAAGAAAGAAACCGCTTTAATACAAAAAGCCGGACGATATTGCTGTGGATTCACAGCAAAAAAAAGCAATCCACCTAAAGTTAATCTTCCAGATTTCAATATATTGAGATTCTTATAAAGTAGATCTTTGGTTTTTTCAATATTATCGCCTTGTATTTTATGGAGATATGCCTTGACTTTTTCTTCATCAATATCATTGACTCCAGTATTGGGAACAATTATTTCGTCTACATACAAAATACCGCTCTGCTGAAAGAGTCTCATTTGTTCGTTATTATCGGTCAATCGTCTTTTATCACCACCTTGTTTTATCCAGATGGTTCCGTTCCTGTCTTTATAGGGCTTTGCAATACCTTCTTCAAGAGATGCCACAAGTATATTCTTTACACCTGTATCTGACGGCAACGGCACGACCTCTGTCAATATAAATATCTGGGGTTTGACTGAATCATTCGCAATCGTTGCTAATTTATTTCCCGTCAATTGAAGTTGTTGATAATCCAACCCGATAATTTCTCCGGTTTTATCTCTAATTCCGAATAAAATCATTCCACCTTTTGAATTTGACATGGCAATCATTTCGGCTGCAATACTATCCGGATTATCCAGCTTTTCTTTAAACTGGACTCTGCTGGTTTCGCCTGCGTTAATAATATTCAATAATTCTAATACATCCATATTGTTCTCTTTTATACATCCCAGATACTGTAAATGTTCTTTCTTTTATCAAAGGCCTCTTCCCCGCCTTCCATTATTCCAATGACAGATTCCTGAATAGAAGGGGTATCAATCGTTCCGGCGTTTACCAAAATACTATTTGTATCTTCAAAAGAGCAGGATAAAACCTTTTCACTATCGCCAAGTACAGGAATATTGGCATTGTGGGTAGCAAAAATAAACTGCATTTGTCCCTTCAGCTTTATAAGTTCCTTTATCACCTCGTCATAGATAGTCTGGTTATCCAAATCGTCTTCCGGCTGATCAATGATAAGCACATCATTATCTTTTTGAGCCAACAAAAACAAAATCAAAGCGGAAGCCCTTTGTCCTAACGAATGCTTTTCCAAGGGTTTTTCTTTGTAATTAATCGTTACTCTATTCTCGACTTTGTAAGTCAGTAACTCCGCAATCTTGTCCTGGAATCGTGAATTAAATGAGCCCATCTGATTTTCATTGATAAAGTCTCCCAACTTATCTTTTTCGCGGTATATTTCAATAAAATCCTGGAATTGCTCAGAAAGCGCCTGATAAACGGAGTCCCTTAATCCGGTACCTCGGAAAACCTCTTTCAATTTATCTGAAAAGGCTTTCCTGCACCCTTTAAACTTAATCTCGATTTTCAGACTTCCATTGACAGTGTTTATTTTCTGCGTTTCCTCGTTCAATATCCGAAATTCGTTTGTCCAGAGATCATTCAATTCCGCTAATCTTGTAAGAAGTTGTTTCCTTAATTCTATCTGTTGATTTTCCAGCTTAGAAATTTCCAGCAACTTCAATTTTGAAGTGTCAATAATTCTGTTCAAAGACAAAAAAGTATCTGGATTTAATGTATCGGAATTCAATTCGCGCTTTATTTTCGCAAACGTTTCCTTCATTCCTTCTTTTTTCGTATTTAAAGACGCAAATGCCACATCATATTTTTGCAGAGCCGCATTCGTTTGCTGCTGAATTGTCCGCAGTTTTTCAAATTCAACCTTAGCATCTGCCAAAGCCTTATTGGCTTCTTCAAAGATCAACTTATTCTGTTCCGAACCTGACAAGTCTTTCGAAAAAAAGGCTGTGTGTGTGTTTATAATAGAGTCAAGTTCATTTTGGTAGAGAACAAAAGATTCTCTGGCACGCAACAAAAGCGAACTGTCTTTATCAAACTGGGTTTGCAACCTCAATTTTTCTTCAATCCCTTGTTCTTTAAAGTATTGAAGTCGTTGTTCGGCATCTCTTATTGCCTTCTCTGTTTCTTCTTTCTCGGCCTTCAAATCACGGGACTTCTGTATTTCCAGAAGGACATTCTGTACTTCCCGTTTTTTCGACTCTGTTCGTTGATGAATAGTTTTCAACCGGGTGCCAATCAATCGTTTCAAAAGATCCGATTCGAAATCATCCTTTTTGTTGGATAAATCTTTTTGCCCAAAATAAATAGGAAGTTCAAAAACAGCATCTATTGAGCAATCGCATATTTGACCCATTTCATCGAAAATAGTTTCCTTTTGCCCGTAAATTTTTTCTATCCGATATTCTTTTCCTGTTTTGTTAACTACGAATAATGTGACTTTTCCGCCGCTGCCAAGGATATAAGAGATTAAATCATTTTTATAGGGAATATCCGCAGACGAGCTGGACAAAGGTATTCCTAAAGCATAACGGATAATCTCAATAACGGATGATTTTCCGCTGCCTCGTATCCCGATGAAATTATTCAGCTCCGGTGAAAAATCAATAGTCTGCCCATTTAATTTCCCGCCGTCAAAATGGATGGATTTTATATATGAATTTTGGGTTTGAGGAATTTCTGTTTTTACACGATCGGTTGCATCCAACAGGGCATATTTCAATGCTTCAAAGTTAAAATCACCGACTTTTATGTAGGTTTTCTTTTCCTGTCCATTCTGCTCCGTAGCTTTCCCTACTTCTTCTATTGATTTGCAGTCAGAACCTTCAACAAGTGCAGGCAAATTACCGCCGAACCAATTCCGGTATGTTTCAATTTTATCATAATTTCGAATTTTCTGGATAGCCAATACCGATTGTTTAAATAATTCATTCTTGACGAGTTGCTGAATTCGCCCGCCATCCAGTTCCTTAAAGAAGCCACTATCCTGTTGTGCGTGAGCGAGGATAATGAAAGAGTC
>JBAYAV010000298.1:0-4113 GCA_041669565.1 Lentisphaeria bacterium | reverse complement strand
ATGTTTTACCCTTTCGGTCAAGGCAACTTCCAAACCCAGGGTGTATGCGATTTTGTCCAAAGTATCGAGCGAAGGGTTAGCTTCGCCGTTTTCAATTCCCGTCACGGTGCGCAAGGAAACCCCCGACATTTCCGCCAGGTCCTGCTGGGAAAGCCTCAGTTTTTGCCGTTTTTCCTCGATGATTTTGCTCAGTTTTTCCATAAATAAGCCATTTTACGCACTATATTGCGTATTTAGCTATAAATATACTCTATCGCAGACAAAAAGTCAATAAATTGCGCACTATATTGCGCATTTCCATAGTGCGAAATGCTCAAAATCATATTAGATCATCAACGTTGGATGGACAAATACAAAATGACCGTAGCTAGGCAAAAAACTGCCGTGCATAAAATTCCAGTCCACTTCCACTTTAATGAAGCATTTTCTTTAAAAATACCCCAGCCAACAAACGGAATAAAAGACAACAAGGCTGGAACTATATAGCGGAAATCAGAGCTGCAAGAGAATGGATATTTTATGCGCAGCGCGATTTCAGCCAAAACAAATAAAAGAAATTGTACTATTAACAGAACTGTCACTTTAGACGTGCGTTTAATCCAGAAGCCAACGACAGCAAAGAATGATAGACCAGCGAGCGTAAAGCAAAGCAAGGATGCACACCATTCACCAAGCAGAGTTTCCGTCAAATGGAATTCGCCAAAGAGCGATGTTTTCATTAGATAATTCACCAAAAATTGGCGGCCCCCATGATCGTTCCATGCACTAGTATATGTCGTTGTAAAAAAGTCCTTCGCATCAAAATAAAACATATTAAAGGGTGCCGCACCGACTTTCAGCGCCCCATTTAGCGAATTTGCGTTTCCAACCAAATCTGAATCCATCACAAATTTTACTATAAAAATAGTGATGCAAAGTCCAACGGAAAATAATATGGCAACAAGTTCGCTTACAGTGGGCTTCCATTTCTCCCGGGGAAAATAGCCAAGGAATAAAGCAAAGAAAAATATACCTATTGTGATCGCACCTGTCGATTTAGTCCAGAATGCAAGCCAACAAGCCAAAGCGCCAACAATTAAATACTTGCCCCCTTTGCCGAGAATATAAGCGAGAGCGCCCCACAAACAAATCACATGCGCGACAAAGAAAAGTTGGTCATTACCGACCCGCGGAGCAATCAAAAAGCCGACCGGCCAAAATATCCATAAAAGGAAAGAAAGCCAGAGCGCAGGCCCCTTCAGCACAGAGCGCAAGCAACACGTTCCTGCCGCAAGTAAAACGAATGACAGTAAAAAGCTGAGCCACTGCAACGCGCGCGGTGAAGAATACCCGAACGAAGCCGCCGCACTCCACACAGGAGCGGACATTACGTAATACACCGGCGGCTGATAGCAGCTCCAACATTCATTAGCAGGGGGCAGCGTATGATTTTCCGCTATATACTTCACATAAGCGATATGACCATCCACGTCATGCGTCCGAGCAGAATACGGCGTATGTAGAGTATATACGAGATGCAAAGCGCAAGCGAGTAAAATCAGCAAAGCAAAGGGCAACGGTAAATGGACTCGGCGCAAAATGCAGAAGAACAAAGCAAGCAGAATTGCAGACAAACAAATAACAAGGAACCCCCATGCCCAACCGGTGGGTTCAACTTCCATTGATACACCACCCGGCCCGCCGCCATTATGCATCTCAAAAGTAACATGTGCAATCGGCAAGGCTTGCAATGCAGAAAGTTCGTTCGCATTCACCCTGAAGCCTTTGGTATAATCACACCTCCCCGACAGTGTGTCGACCGGTATTGAAATTCCATTAATCATTATACCATCGACACAATCATCAGGAATAACACGCCAATCAAAATTTGAAAATCGGCCAGGAATAAAATCAAAATTCACTGTAAACGGCTGATTCTCAGCCATATTTTCAGAAATAGGAAAACTGACATTTTTTGTCATCCCTATTCCTGTATATTTTACATTTGTAATTGTGGGAAGACTTTTTAACCCTATAAATACTCCGATGCCAAACATCAGCACCACATAGAATTCAGGAATACGAATAAGCTTAAAATGTTTATGGAAAAAGCTCAGCATAGTTACTTTACAATAAATTTTAATAGAAACAATAAAAGAAGTCTGTCTCAAAACAGACTTCCTCATCCTTCTATACTTGAATATAGTTATAAATCATTCCAAAGGCTATACCCTAAAACAACATTATCTGTTCCCGAATTAGCATAACGTCTTATTTCTATTGTCAAATCACCGCTTGCTGGCGCTGTAAAATCAACGACTTCAAAGGGATTTGAAGCACTTACTGAACTTGCAATTAAGCTACCATTCTGATACACTCGTAAATCTATATCTTGAGCTATTCTTTTATTTTGCAAGACATAAGTTCCACTTGTTAACCAAGCAATGGCAATTCGATAATGTACATTTGCAGTTATAGTGCTCTCTGTAAAAGTTATTTTATTTGAAGCATTAAAACAACAAGAATTATTACCGGACCAAAAGCGGAATCTGTGATTCCAACCTAAACTAGAATAACGGGGAACGGCCTCTGCAGCGACCGAATTGTTATCCTGATCATGTGAGGAAGCATTTCCAATGGCAATTTTTTCTCCAGATAGGACAAAAGCCTTAAATAACTCTGGATGTCGTTTAAAAAAAGGATATTGTTGTAACAAATCTGCCGCCATAGCTGCAGAATAAGGAGTCGCCGCACTCGTCCCATTAAAAAAGCCAGAATAGACACTTCCTCCGACATCAGTAAAAGAATAGTCTCCTGGGAAATAGAAGTCTGTATAATTTGCCATTTCTGGCTTCTGATTACCAACTTCTGAATTTTTCCACATTGAATAATCCTTATATTGATTATTCGTCGGATCAATAGCCCCCACTGTTATTGCATTTAATGCCTTGCCCGGCGTCATTACCCAATATTGAGAAATATCATCATTTTTATTTCCTGCAGCTGCAAATATAATTACCCGATTGTTATAGATATAATTATCAAACTCCTCATCCGTTGAGTAATAATCATCAGCATGCTCCTCGCCAAGCATTAAATTCCAAGAATGCGAACCTATTTCTATTTTCGGATTATATGCGTCTGGATCCGGATACTCACCTTGGTCAAAACCATATATGGTTGCTTTCGGCGCAGTTACTTGTAAAACGCGAGTGACTCCTGTTGGATGCATTCTGACACCCCGAGCACAAGTATTTGCCTGAACATAGTAATTTGTGTTGACATTTGTTAAATTAGGACACCCCGTATCATTAAAATAAACGCCAATACTATCACCTTTAAAAGAATTACTGAAAGCATGTGTTGTAATCTGAGACATTGATAAAATAGAAGAATAGTTCATCTGGCCCTTAGGCTCTTTAAATTTAGATATCAACACTTTTCTATTCGCTTTTAATAAATTTTCAATGTCATCAGCGGATAAATTTGCACTATAGCCTGGATTCCAAAAGGGCCTTTTCTGCAATTTTTCTATTTCATTCTTATATGTAGCTTTAGCCATTTCCTTTTCATTTAACCAATATTTTTCAGCCCCCGTCTTTGAATCTATTTCAAATCGCCCCGTTGTTGTCGTGTCTTCTGCAGGGCCATAATCTAGATATGACACAGACACTTTCATCTTATCTTTAGACACGGCATTAATATAATATGAAGTTGTATCCGCTTTAGAACGATATCTTCCTAAGACATCAACCGTCGTTTTTCTAACCTGACGAACAGAATCTTCTTTTAATTTTTCTTTTTCTACAAAAGAGTTCACTTCATCTGAAAGCATACTCTTCTCAAACTGCGTTGCAGGAAGATCCGAAGGCTTCGCCTGTAGCAATACGCAAAAGCCAAACATCATCGTCATTATTTTATAAAGCATTACTTTCCTCCTTGGTTATTGAAACTTTTTAAAAGATATAATTTTCTATCTAAAGCGCAATGAAAATTTTCTTAACATTTGCTATTTTTTCCCTTCGTGATACTCTTCTTCGGTGTTCACGTTCCACACCGCAGTCTTATCCGCGGAGCCCGTGCGGAGGCAATTGACCGTTTCCATCGCGGTGAGCATGCTGTGGTCCATGTTGT
>JBAYAV010000297.1:0-4125 GCA_041669565.1 Lentisphaeria bacterium | reverse complement strand
TTTTAGAATATGGGATATTTAGTGAATCCAAAATCGGGAAATATCCTGATTTTTTTTTGATGTAAATTTGGGGACTTTGTTGCCGGATAAAGAATCCTAAAATCAGACAGAAAATCAAAATATCGGTAAAATTTTTAAAAAAACAAAGACAATAATGGTTGCAAATATCTAATTTTATCCAAATTATGGTATGCCGCATACTGATTGTTAAAAACAAATGAAATAATAATAAAGAGATTGAAAAGAATTCAGAATTTTGTTCTAATTGCAACATGAATTAATCAACCACATAATTATCGAGCAAAACTATATTTAGCTGATGATGCCACACAAATAACAAAAAACAAGTTTTAACAAAAAAAATGGATGATATTTGCTAATCGCAAAATTTTCCTCTACACATTTGGAGTTTTCAGGTGAAGAAACAAAATGAATTTAAGCAAACCATTTCTTTTATTGAAAAAGAGATGGACTCGGGCACTTTTCCAGGCGCTGCGTTAGCGGTCATGCAGGGGGATTGCCTTTTAACAGAACGCTATTGGGGCAGCTACTGTAGCCAGACCCGCAGAGAGGTCCAGCTCGATGCCTCAACTTTGCACATGCTGTACTCGTTCTCCAAAGGTATTACTTCCACGGTTTTTGCAATGTTCTTGGGGGATGGTGTTGTAGATCTCGATGCTCCTGTATCGCGTTACATTCCGGAATATAGAGACGGCCTCAAAGATCAAACGCTGGTGCGTCACCTGCTAACACATTCCGCAGGCATACCTTCTGTCAAGGCGAAAGCGGCAGACACAGAAGCGTTGTGGAATGCGGCGGTTCGTACATGTTGCGAAGCTCCAGTCGAATGGGTACCTGGAAGCCGTACCCAATATCATAGCTGTAGCGGCCACTTGCTGGCCGCAGAAGTGATCCGCAGGATCAACGATATGGAACCTTGGGAAGATATCTGCAGACGACGGCTCTTTGAGCCGCTAGACGCCCGATCACTGACCTTTGAAGTACCAAATGGAGAAAACATAGCCCTCACTCCCCAACCTAAAGAGCTTCCATGTCCCGTCGACGGCACCCATTTCGGTCTGCTGGGGCATCCCGGCGGAGGATGTTTCGGGACGCCACTCGACATTCTGAAAGTCCTGCGCTTGAATCTTCAGTGCGGCATGTGGGAAGGTAAGTCCCTCATTGCTCCTACGGCCTTCCAAGAGATGCATCGGATCCAGTACAGCAGTGAGATTAACGAGGCAATTGCTAACGGAGTCACACCAGCACACGAACCTTTTGGACTGGGGTGGCTAATCAAGGCACATCTCGGTGAACATTGGTTCGGGCTTGGTACGCAAACCAGCATAAAAACCTTCGGCCATGCAGGAATCGACACGGTCATCGGCGTGGGAGACCCACAACAAGCGTTGGCCATTGCATTCCTAACCACCGATTCGCCCAAAACATCGCATGCTAACATTGTTCGAATTCGCAATGCCGTCACCGACCTAGTTGTACATGATATCAATTCCTGAGCCCTATTCGAAATGGGCTTAAATTAGTGTCATTCGAGGTGGCAAATTGGTATGTCTGTCAAACCTTAAGAGCCTGAATACTATACTTGCTGAAGAAATAACAAAAAAAATTTAACAATCAGATGGAGGCGACTCGAAAACTCGCGCTTCATCTAAACGTTATTTTGAAGATTTTCTTGCAGAGACGCACGGCCGTGCGTCTTTCTGGATTTCAAACATCACGTTGTTTCGGCGACGTCTTTGTCCTTATTCCAAATATAACATTATTTTGGCAACGTTTTTATTCTTAATTCAAACATAACATTATTTTGTAAATCCCCCTCGTAGCGGCGCACGGCCGTGCGTCGTTTTAGATTTCAAACATCGGTTGTCTTGGCGACGTCTTTATCCTTATTTCAAACATGCCATTGCTTTGGCGACGTCTTTATTCTTAATTCAAACATTACGTTGTTTTGTAAATCCTCCTCGTAGCTGATTATGAATTAATCCATCTGTCGTTTCAATTTTTCCGTTTATTTTTTATTCAATTATTTTTAACGAAAAAGAAAAATTAGCAATCAGAACCGTGCTCATCAAAAAACAAAAAAAGGCTATTTTTTCTGCACAATATTAATAATATCCCTCAAAGTGAAATATCTCATGTGTTATCTAAAATGGACATCCTTTTTTCTTTATCGGGCGCAGCCCGATAAAGAAAAAAAATATGTAAAAGTCCTTCCTCTTCCTCTTTCTCTTCGTCTTTTTCCGTCCCCTTTCCGTTTTTCTTCCTTCCGTTCCTTTCCGTTGTAAAAAAAATCTCACGCATCATCCTGCTTCCCGTTGTAAAAAAAAGGCAATTTACGCGTTCGTTATATTCACGTAAAACCATATTTGTATTATATTTTAGAGATTGTGAATTTGTTCGTTATTATGCCTGGCAATAGGAGTTTTGTTGAAAACAAAAACAACATTCATTGATTTTGTTTTGAAAGAATGGCTGGTCATTACATCTGGCGTTGGGTTAGTACTGACGGCTTTTTATACAAAACAATTTCCAGTCTACTCAACGAATGAAATGCAGGTACTGTTCATTCTACTTGTGTTGTTTGTTGTCGTGAATGGCTTGCAGAAAAGTGGACTTCTCTTCAAAATCGCCCAAAGTATAGAAAAAGGAAAAGCGATACCATTAAAATTGGTGCTAATCACTTTTTTCCTATCCATGTTGGTAACAAATGATATTGCTTTAATTGTTATTGTTCCGCTTACATTATCACTGAACATCAACCGAAAAGATATTCTGGTTATCTTAGAGGCGTTAGCGGCCAATTCGGGTTCCGCATTAACACCCGTGGGCAATCCCCAGAATATTTTTATTTATTGGTTCTATAATGTTCCGCCCGATACTTTCATAAAGACAATTGCTCCATTTTCGCTGGTTCTTCTGGGGCTGCTAATTATTTGTTCCCTTTTTGTTAAGATTCGAAACGATTTACACGAAAACCAAGTACTGAAAATCAATAAAAAAGCCTATGTTTATGGAACCTTGCTTGTCGTTGTTGTTGTTTTAACGGTCTTTCATGTCCTTCCGGTTGCAGCCGGAATTGTGGTCATCTTTTTTGCGCTCATCTTCGACCGCAAAGCCCTGCGTGTCGATTACGCACTTCTTTTTAGTTTCCTGTTCTTTTTTGGCATCGCTGATAATTTAAAAATTATACTGGCTTCTGAAATAAGCCATTCAGGGCATATTTTTCTGCTTTCAGCCTTGGCAAGCCAAGTGATAAGCAATGTTCCGGCAACGCTATTGTTTGCAAAATTTACATCGAATTGGCAAGCATTGTTATGGGGCGCAAATGCGGGTGGTTTCGGAAGCTTATTTGGTTCATTAGCAAATCTGATCGCCTACAAAATATACGTGACCCATCAATCTACAAATAATACAGCGGCGTTTACAGCAAAATTCCTTATCATGGGTTTTGCGGCATTGTTTGTATCAATGGGTTTGTATTCCCTATTGTATTGAACCGATGCGTTCCTCTGAATGATCCAAGAAAATCTACATGTAAACCTCTGTGGTCGTGCAAAAACGTGTAAATTTTCCCAAAATGCATTATGTCTCAATATCAGATTTGATAATATACAAAATACGTAAAAAGACGTTCCATTGTTTTGGCGACGTCTTTGTCCTTATTCCAAACATCACGTTGTTTTGTAGATCCTCCTCGTAGCGGTGCACGGACGTGCGTCGTTTTAAATTTCAAACATGCCATTGCCTTGGCGACGTCTTTATCATACAGATCAAAACATAATTATATCTGATATCATTTCAACTAGAATTTATCCTATGATGTGCTTTTCCAACATTGCAAATAAAAAAATTATTTAAAACTTGCATTTTATCTTAAAACATATCATATTGTTTGAATAATATAATTTTTAGAATATGGGATATTTAGTGAATCCAAAATCGGGAAATATCCTGATTTTTTTTTGATGTAAATTTGAGATTGTGTTCTGCCCATGAGTGAAACGAAATTTTGACAGTTTTGTTTAACGGCGATTATATTAAGCTAATCGCACCAATTATGAGGAACAAAATAATGCCAAAATTAAAGTACCAAACCAATCTTAA
>JBAYAV010000296.1:0-4126 GCA_041669565.1 Lentisphaeria bacterium | reverse complement strand
TTTTTTAAAGCATGAATTATGTTTTTTGAATAAAAAGCTATTGATTTGAGATGAAACAGAATGGATAAACATATTTATTTGTGTGGGTGTTGTTTTGGGCTTGAGAATCTATCGATAGGAATTATATTTGAAGTGGGTGGATTTTAGCCTCCTATTGTGGTTTTATATAATAATAGAAAGTGGTCATTATGAGAATTTTAGTAACAGGCGGGGCGGGATTTATAGGGAGTCATATCGTTGAACTTTTCCAGAATAAGGCAGATATCCGCGTGCTTGATAATTTGCGCAGCGGCTATGAAAAGAATTTGAATGGCTTTGAAGTAGAATTTATCAAGGGATCTGTTTTGGATCAGGATGTTTTAAAACGCGCAATGGACGGCGTGGATTATATTTTTCATTTAGCGGCGATGATTAGTGTTCCGGAATCGATGTTCAAGCCGGTAGAGTGTGTTGAAATTAATACCATTGGAATGCTGAATGTGTTGGAAGCCGGGTATCAAGCCGGGGCAAAAAAACTTTGCTTGAGTACTTCTGCGGCTATTTACGGCGACAACCCAGTTGTTCCAAAATTAGAGACAATGTTTCCTGAACCGAAAAGCCCTTATGCGGAAACAAAACTGTCGGGTGAGTATTATTGTGGAATTTATACCAATGAGGGAAAACTTGATACGGCTTGTTTGCGGTACTTCAATGTATTTGGCCCGCGTCAAGATCCAAAAAGTCAGTATGCTGCTGCCATACCAATTTTTTTGGCTAAAGCTTTGAAGAATGAGGATATCACCATTTTTGGTGATGGTGAACAGACGCGCGATTTTATCTATGTTAAAGATATTGCGGCCGCGAATGCGTATTTTGCCACAAAATCAAAAGCCACCGGCGTTCATAATGTGGCGTATGGTAAAAAAATAACCATTAACGCTTTGGCGGAGAAGATTATAAAATTGACCCACTCGAATTCGAAGATTGTGCACTTGGAAGATCGTCCAGGCGATGTAAAACACTCTATGGCATGCATTGATAAATTGAAGAATGCGGGCTTTGTACCGACTTCTAATTTTGATGATGGGCTTGCTGCCACAATCCAGTATTTCTCATCTTTATATAAAGGATAATATGCCAAAAATACTATTTGTTTGTAATAATAATCGTAGTCGCAGCCCGATGGCGGCGGCGTATTTTGCTAAAGTCGGAGAACTTGCGGGTATTAAGGAACTCGAAGTTGTGTCTGCTGGAATTTGGGGAAGGCCCGAAGAAATGATTGATCCGAAGGCAGTCAAAGCGCTGAATTATGAAAAGCTTGAACCGCAGCGTTTGGGATGTACATTGCTGACGCTAAAAGTAATCCGGTCCTCTGATTTAATTTTGGGGATGTCCGAAGAAATTACCGAAAATGTGCGGAATCGATTTGTTTCAGCGAAACGAAAGACCAAGAACTTAATGTCGATGGTCGGACTAAATACTGGTGTTTTTGATCCGCACGGCGGAAATCTGGAACGGTATCTACAATGTTTGAATATGATGAAACCCGCGCTGGATGAATTGGCAGAACGACTGCGTTGAAAAATGCATCGCGAAGAGAGTGATACAACGATATGAATATGGATGATGGATTGCAGCCTTATACCTTTGAACCCGTAGCCATTTTGAAGAGTTGCTACAAAACAAAGTTTGGTATTCCACGGCAGCCGGGATTGATTCGGGAAGCCCGTGGTGAAATTCGGTTTGTGCCGCCGTATAATCAAGAAAATGTAGTGCGGGGACTGGATCAGTTTTCCCATATCTGGCTTTTCTTTGTTTTTCATCAGTCGATACGCGAAAAATGGAAGACAACGGTACGTCCGCCAAGACTGGGTGGGGATAAAAGAGTGGGGGTCTTTGCTACCAGATCGCCCTTTCGACCGTCTCCCATTGGTTTATCTGTCGTAAAACTGGAACGCGTGGTTTTGGGGGGGCATGGTAAAGTTTGTCTTGAAATATCCGGACTTGATTTGCTGGATGGCACGCCCATTTTGGATATCAAGCCCTATGTTCCTTATACGGATATTATTCCGGAGGCAGTTGGTGGATTTGCAAATTCTGCACCCGAATCAGAAGCATTAAATGTGAGTGTGAGCGAAAAAGCAGAGCAGCAATTTCAAGTGTTGGAAAAACATGGCCGTGGTTCTTTTCGGAGATTAGCATGCAAGGTGATTGCGGCGGATCCACGGCCGGCATATCAGCGCGAGGCAGGGCGCATATACAGTGTCTTTTTAGAAGAATTCGAAGTCGTTTGGCAGATTGAAGAATCGACCGACAAGGCTATTATATTGGAAGTAAAAAAACAGGAGTCGAAATCAGTATGACAGAAGAAGGTAGAAAAGCAAAAGAGAATAGGAGCAGAGTCTGGTATACGATAGGTGTGCTCGTTGCGATTGTCATATGCTTCGGTGTGTATCGATCCGCGAAACTGAATGGCGAGAAAAAACTGGAGTGTCAAGCAGTTCTGCAGATGAACCAAGGACAGCTTAAGGAAGCTATTCCAGTGTTGGAACAACTTTTTCACACAAGCTATTCTATGGATATAAGAGAGCGTTCTCGAAAAAATCTTGTCGATTGTTACGAGAGGCTGATTCAAAAAAATAAGAATAACGAAGAGTTGGTGATGGAATATTATTACAAAATGGTAAGCGTGGATCCAAATCGTATTCCCCGTGATATTCGAGAAAAAATGAGAAATTAATCGATTGAAATAACAACGGAATAATTTATAAAAAGATGGAGCGCTTTAATTATTTTATACGACGAATTTTGTTGATAATTCCCACGTTTTTGGGAATTACGCTGCTTTGTTTTGCAATCATCCAGTTTGTGCCGGGTGGACCGGTAGAACAGGCTTTGCAGCGCATGAAAAGTGGCAGCGAAGGTGAAATGTCTACTGGAGTTGATGCCAGCGGTACAATTTCGCAGGAGCAGCGCGAGGCGATTCAAAAACATTTTGGTTTCGATAAGCCTTTCCCTGTTCGTTATTGGAAGTGGCTGGTGCAGGACTGCATGGGCATGAAAATGGAGTCGTATAAATTTCCAAATAAGACGGCTTGGCAGTTGATTTCAGAGCGTTTCCCCGTTTCGCTGTTTTTTGGCCTTACGAGTTTCCTTTTAACGTATTTGGTCTGCATACCGTTGGGAATGATGAAGGCTCTGAAACACGGCGAGACTTTTGATTTAGTGTCAAGCATTATTGTTTTTGTGGGTTATGCAATTCCGGCGTTTGCATTCGGGATGGTGCTGAAGATGTTTTTTTGCGGCACGGTGGAAGGATTATGGAATTGGCTGCCGGCCTCGGGGTTCCATTCGCAGAATTATGTGATGCTGACAACGTGGGGTAAAATAATAGACACGCTTCGTCATCTTTTTTTACCGGTGATTTGCTATATGGTGGGAAGTTTTGCGGTGTTGACGCTGTTAATGAAGAATTCACTGCTGGAGCAGATTAACAGTGATTATATTCGGACGGTTTATGCAAAGGGCGGAAGTACTACTCGGGCTCTTTGGGGGCATGCATTGCGGAACTCGCTGATTCCGATCTCGACGGGATTCGGCAGCGTCTTGAGTTTGTTTTTTGCCGGCTCGGTTATTATTGAGCAGGTGTTTGAAATTCCGGGCATGGGCAGGCTGAGCTTGGAAGCGATTGTCGGTAGAGATTACCCGGTATTCATGGGAATTTTGGCGCTGACATCTATTTTGGGACTACTCGGAAATATTTTGTCCGATTTCTGTTATGTAATGATTGACCCAAGAATCTCTTTCCAGAAATAGACCAGTCGTGCTAATTGGCCGAGGCGTGGAAATTTTTTTTACAACGGAAAACGCCTTCGGCGAATGCTGAATGATAAATGCTGAATGATGAGTTAAGAATTAATTCAACTCATCATTCAGCATTCATAACTCATAACTCGCCGCAGGAGTAAGGGTGTCCATTTGTAAAGCCTATGAATTCTTCCATTATTATGAGGCAAGTTCATTCTCTATCGAGTAAATAACCTTTTTTTGTTTTTTGATGGGCAAGATTATGTTTGCAAATCTTCCTTTTCGTTAAAGAGATTTTTTAAAAAGGGAACGGAAAAAGACAGGAATGCGGGCCTGGAGT
>JBAYAV010000295.1:0-4140 GCA_041669565.1 Lentisphaeria bacterium | reverse complement strand
TTTTCTTCTTCGTTATTCGATAATTTTTTAAAAAGGGAACGGAAGGGGAAAAGATATCCCAAGGCAAGGCTATGATTGGAATATAGAACGACGCACGTCCGTGTGTCGCTACGTGCTAGTCCCCAAAGCAATGTTATGGTTGAAATCTAGAACGGCGCACGTCCGTGCGCCACTACGTGCTAATCCCCAAAGAAATGTCATGTTTGAAACAGAAAGAAAGACATCCCCAAGACAATGGCATGGTTATACCCATGAGAGACGCATGAGAATGATTAACAACACCCATTTTAACAGAAAATTAGAATCGCCTGAATGACGAATGATTCGATTAAAATGGTAGGGGCTAAATATTTTCCGCCCGTTCTTGCACAGCAACTGATTTTTATATACGTACATCCCCAAAGCAATGTTATGGTTGAAATATGGAAAAAAGACATCCCCAAAGCAATGTTATGGTTGAAATCTAGAACGACGCACGTCCGTGCGCCGCTACGTGCTAGTCCCTAAAGCAATGGCATGTTTGAAATATGGAAAAAAGACATCCCCAAAGCAATGTTATGTTTGAAATCTAGAACGACGCACGTCCGTGCGCCGCTACGTGCTAGTCCCTAAAGCAATGGCATGTTTGAAATATGGAAAAAAGACTTCACCAAAAACACGTTCTTAATTGTCTTTATTTTTCCGTTCCCTTTTTAAAAAGATCTCTTTAACGAAGAAGAAAATCAGCAAATAAAAATCTTGCCTAACAAAAACCCAAAAAAGTTTATTTCTCCTATACGGCATGAACTTGGCTCATAATAATGAAAGAACCCTCTGGCCATTAAATGGACACCCTTTTTGTACATCGGGCGGTAGCCCGAAGTACAAAAAAAGTTATGCCTCCGTCCTCATTCCATCCAGAACTCCCGTCCTTGCATTCTGTCTTTTCCCCTTCCGTCCCCTTTCCGTTCGCCTTTTTTCCGTTCTTTTCCGTTGTAAAAAAAATTCTCACACATCGGCCATTCAACACTCCAGTCCTTGCATTCCGTTCTTTTCCGTTGTAAAAAAAATTTTCGCTCCTCGGCCAATTTTTCCCTAGCCGCACATAAAGTGATGTTTAAACAAAAAAAAGCACACAAATTTAATTTTGTGTGCTTGTCTTATCTCTTATTGAGTATAAGTTACTAAAAGCCGTGCAGACTGTGCTTTAAGCTTTGCTTACGCGATCCGCATAGGCTCCGGTTCGTGTATCGACACGAACAATATCGCCCTGATTCACGAAGAGTGGGACCTGTATTTCGTATCCATTTGCGATTTTAGCAGGCTTCATCACATTGGTTGCGGTATCGCCGCGCGCGCCGGGTTCAGTTTCTACGATTTTCTTTTCGACGAAAAACGGCAGCGTGATTTCGATTGGTTTGTCATTAAAGAAAAGGCCCGTGCATGCCATATTATCATCGAGAAAATACTTAAGATCGCCTATTATTTTTTCTTCGATACGGATTTCTTCATACGTTTCCGGATCACTGAAAATATAAAATCCGTCGCCTTCATCGTATGAGAAGAGCATTTCTTTTTCGGCCAAATCCGGTTTTTCAATTTTATCCGCAGAACGGAATGTACGATCCATGGTACCGCCAGTAATCATATTTTTCAATTTGCAGCGATAAAGGGCCTGTCCTTTTCCCGGTTTGCAAAAATCAAATTCTGTAATAATATATGGATCGCCGTCCACTTCGACCTTCAGCCCCTTGCGTAAATCTGATGCAACAAACATTATTATTTATCTCCGTTACTAATTTTAAATAAAAAAATTTTCCGGAACTTCATTATCCGGGAAAGCACTGTAAACATATTAAAATACTGCCTTTATGAAATTTTGCAACTTAAAACCATCTGAAATTCCCCATGCTTTTGACAAGATTGAGCATTTATCCGGACACCACTTTAAAAATTTAGCTCTCTTGCAAGAAGCCATGACGCATCCCTCCTATACAGTAGAACAGCCCCACCTCCCACCCCATAATCAGCGGTTGGAATTTTTGGGTGACGCGGTACTGGAAATAATTGTATCGGAGTATCTATTTGAAAAGCTTCCCGAGGAGCAAGAGGGCGTTCTGACCCGCGTCCGCGCGGTGCTAGCCAACGAGAAAGCGACGGCAGATTATGCGGAGAAACTCGCCCTTCCAGCAGCCTTAATGCTCGGACACGGCGAGAACCTGACCGGCGGTCGTGACCGTCAATCCATTATGGGGGATGCCTTTGAGGCTTTTTTAGGCGCCGCATATCTCGATGGTGGTTACGAAAAAGCGAAAAAAATATGCCTGCCGCTTTTTCCGGAAGATCCGATGGAATGCGTTCAAATTCTGGGTGTTAAAGAAAATCCAAAAGGGGCGCTGCAAGAATACTGCCAAGCCCATAAAATCGGCAAACCAGAATATATAAAATGCAGCTGCAGCGGTCCGGTGCATGCCCCGGAATTTGAAATAAAAGTTAAAATCGGCGGTAAAGAATACTGCGAGGGCTTCGGGCCGAATCTTAAAGTCGCCGCCAGCGCCGCCGCGCGAGCCACCCTGCTCCAACTACAAAAAAACAACAATGAAGAAAACAATTCCACCGAAAACACCCCCGAATCCTGATGTTCTGAATGATCAATGAAAAAGAAAAAATCTGCATTTGAATACGCCATTAATCTGCTGGGTATGCGCGAGCATGCCGAAGCTGAATTGCGAAAAAAGATGCAGAAAAAAGAATACTCAAGCACTGAAATAAATCAGGCTATCCAGGAATGCACGCGACTCGGATATATCAATGATCGCCATTTTGCCGAAGCGATGATTGAAATGCTACAAAGCTCCGGTCGCGGCGAACGCATTATCCGCCAAAAACTCTATCAATGCGGCATTTCCCACGAACTGATGAATGATGCCCTTGCCGAGCATTGCGATGAAGACCAGACAATGACGGCCGCTACGATCGCCTATCAGTCGAAAAGACTCACCTGGATGCGTGAAAAAGATCCGAGGAAAAAACGCGAGAAGGCATTGCGCTTCTTAGTCGCGCGGGGCTTCCGTTTTGGCGTTGCGCTGAAAGTTGTGAATGCCGCACAAATAGGCTGATGTGGAATTTTTTTTTACAACGGGGTTGGGGAAATTGGCCGAGGAGTGGGAATTTTTTTTACAACGGAAGGGAACGGAAAGAAGAAAAACGGAAAAAACGGAAGGGGAAAAGGCAGAATGCAGGACAGGAGTGTTGAATGGGATTGGGACGTCTACACAACTTTTTTTGTACTTCGGGCTACCGCCCGATGTACAAAAAGGGTGTCCATTTAATGGCCAGAGAGTCCTTCCATTTTGATGGATACAGTTCATACCCTATTCACAAATAGCCTTTTTTGGGTTTTTGTTAAGCATGATTATGTCTGTAAATCTTCTTTTTTGTTAAAGATATTTTTTAAAAAAGGGAACGGAAAAAGACAAGAGAATCAAGACAATCAAGAACGTGTTTTTGGAGACATTTTTTTCCGTATTTCAAACATCATATTGCATTAGGGCATCTGTATATAAAACGCTTGAGCGTGCAAGAACGGGCGGAAAATATTCCGTCCCTACACATGCCTTCCAAATATTATTGATCGCCAATATTTTGACACGAAATCAAAACAACCAGAATAACAATCCAAACAATTTAAATTGCGCACCACAAAAAATATTTTGTCCCATTTCAAGAACGGGCGGAAAATATTCCGCCCCTACGTGTTTTCGGATTCCAAACATGATTTTGCTTGGAATATTTGCATATAAAACCCTGTGGCAATGCAAGAACGGGCGGAAAATATTCCGCCCCTACGTGTTTTTGGATTCCAAACATGATCTTGCTTGGAATATTTGCATATAAAACCCTGTGGCAATGCTAGAACGGACGGAAAATATTCTGCCCCTACACATGCCTTCCAAATATTATTGATCGCCAATATTTTGACACGAAATCAAAACAACCAGAATATCAATCCAAATAATTTAAATTGCGCACTACAAAAAATATTTTGTCCCATTTCAAGAACGGGCGGAAAATATTCCGCCCGTACGTGTTTTTGGATTCCAAACATGATCTTGCTTGGAATATTTGCATATAAAACCCTGTGGCAATGCTAGAACGGGC
>JBAYAV010000294.1:0-4156 GCA_041669565.1 Lentisphaeria bacterium | reverse complement strand
CACTCACAGGTCACCTACGCAAAAGGCAATCCGGATAAAGCCGAAAAACAAATTAAAGGCGCCGCAAAATACCTCGAAAAAATGCTGGAAGATTATTCAAACAGCCCCCTGCAAAATCAAGCTATCACCGAACACGAGGCATGCAGCAAACTCTGCGAAAAATGGTTCGATGAAAAATTAGAACTTCAATCCGGCAGTGGAACTGCCGCTCTCAAAGCATCCCTTGAAAAAGCCGATGCATTCCTTCTTGCTAAAAAATATGCCGAAGCTTATCCCTATTGTCTCACCGCAATACGCGCCGGCCGTATTTCTAAGAAAATGCCCGAAGCCGGCATTCGCACGATGATGTGCCTTGCTGAAATGAATGACTACTACGGCGCAGAAGCCGTTCTCGGATACATGACGGACATCGCACCCTCAGCCACCTCCACAGCGGACGCCGCGTTGCGCCTCGGCGCCATTTTGATGAATAAATCAAAACAAGAAAAGAACCCCGAAAAGAAAAAAACACTGACACAGCGCGCGTTTTCCGCTTGGGATAAGTTTGTTGATGCGGATCCAACAAATCCGCATGCGCCAAGTATTGCCTACACCATTGCCGAAAATGCCTACAACACGGCCGTAAAACTCGCACAGAAAGCAAACCAATGCACAAAAAAGGACGACAAAGAAGCCTATCAAAACCAGGCAAAGATTGCTTTTAAGGCAGCCATCCCAAAATATCAGCGCCTCCTGGATGTTTTCAGTTCTTCCGACGAGGGCATTCGAGCCCTTTATAAATTAGGATGGATTTATGACATTACAGAGTCGCCCAATAAAGCCATTGATATGTTCCAACAATATTATACTTCTGAAAAAGATCTCAAAAAATATGGGAGTGATATTCTGGAAAGCAAATTCCGGGCCGGCTATCTTGCGATGAACAGTCCACACCCCGAAGACGCAATTCTACACTTCTCAGAATTAATCAAACGACTTGACAAAGACAATAATGAATTTGAAAAATATTCCGAAACAGCAACTCGTATTTTAGAAGACTGCTATGCCTATCTTCCATGGTCATACGACCTCCAAGGCGAATCCTTCCGTCCAGAATTAACCATCGCTCATAACCATAGGAAAAGGTTGCAAAAACAAGTCGATGAGCAAAACCAAGAGATCGCCCAAAACAAAAAGGAAAGGACGACAATTGAAAAAGAAAAGCAAAAAGTAAAAGAGTATAACACAGACATAAAACAAACGCTGAACGCAATGCGCTGGGATTTTAGTGCATTAGCCGCCGAGCAGTTAAAACAACTGGCCCATGATACCAGCAAGATGTCCGATGCCGAAAAACAAATGCAAAAAACGATCCTCGCTGCTAAAATACAAGAACGCGCAAAAGACTTGGAACAACAAAAAAAGAACGAGTGCATCGGCACTAAAATCACTCAATCCAAACGCCACACATTCGCAATACAAAAAGAAAAGACTCTAAAACAAAAAATTGTAAAACAGGAGGAAGATCTCAAAAAAGATAAAAGTGCCCTGGAAACACAGCGTAACACGATTGCTAAAACAAAGCAGGAGATTGCAGACTACAACCACGCCGTGGCCTCCAATCAGGAAGCCCTGGTAAAAGCAGAAGCTGATCGACAAAATGCCGATGACAAAAAAATGGAGCTGGAAGCAAAAGTAACCAGCAACAAAAACGATGCAGATGCAGAAAAAGAATTGGAAATTTTCAATCGTGTCTATGAAAAGATGCAAAAAGAATACAACACAATATTAGCAAAAAACAAAGAGCTGAACAGCAAAAAGAAAATTTCGGCAATTGCCGAAAAAAAAGCAAAACTGCAACAAGATTCTGACAGCATTGCAAAAAGCGAATTGAAGGTGCTTGCCACCGCCTCAGAACTTACCATCACCAAAAACAAATTAAATGAAAACAACTGCAATTTAGCCGCCGCAGTGAAAAATCTCGCATTAACGCAAATCTATAACGCAGCACTCCTAAAAGATCCCACATCACGCGACAACATGCTTCCTGAATTACAGAACGCAAAAGAAGAAGCAATCACCGCCGAAAACAAATTCAGCTCCGCCAAACTCGAAACCCTGTCCTCACAAATCACAGCCATTCAAGACCACGATAAACTGTCCAAACAAATTATCGATAACATAAATAAAATAATTCAACAAGAAAAAATCAAAAATGCGCCACAAGAAAAAGAATTCAAACACTGGAAAGACCTTGCCCTTCTGCATTTTGAACTCTTTTTAAAAGAATACCCACGGTCTAAAAAAGCCCCAGAAAGCATGGCTCGAATGGGCACGATCTACCTGGAAAGAAACGACTCCGTAAAAGCTTCCGCTATTTTAGATCAGCTTACCAAAGACTTCCCAAATAGCAATGCGGCAAAAAATGCCCTGTTTATCCAAGGACAAGCACTCACCGAAGCCGGCCAATTTGCCAAAGGCATTAAATGCTTTCAAAAAATACAACCCCATTTCAACGAAGTACCTTACGGAAATCTTGTTTATATTTCGGATCAATGTTTAAAACAAAACGCCCCAGAAGTGGTGATTTCTGCGAACACCGAAATTTTAAGACGCGCGATGCACCCCGAACACGACGATTATAAAAAAATCACCAAACACGCCAAAGAAAAGGCACAATTCTTATTGGCCCTTGCCTTTCAATCGACTAAAAATTATACCAATGCGATAAAGCAAGCAGAAAATCTTCTCAAAGACAACCCCCACACAGGATACTTTTTTGATGCCAAATTTCTTCTTGCCGATGTCCGCACACATACAACCCCGCCAGATTGGGGAAATGCTGAAAATGACATCGGCGATATCCTCCAATTCACCAATTCATCCATCCTAAAAAATAAAGCAAATTGCATGATGGGTGATGTCATGCTGAATTCCGGAATTCCAGAAAAACGCGCGGGGGCGCTTGCCTGCTACCAAATAGTCGCCATTCTAGCCGACCCCGCCATTCCTGAAAACCGCCCATGGATCGAACATGCAATCGTGAAAAGCGCAAAAATCTACGCCGACGATAAAAACACTGAAAAGCTACAAAAAATGGCCGATCTTTACAATAAATTTTTCAGTGGCGGAAAACACCGCGCTGAATTACAAAAATTACTTCCTTAAAATTTTAATTTATAAAAATCATGAAGACAATCATCAGAGGGAAAAAATCAATGGCAATTCATAAATTAAGTATTTCGTTTCTCGTTCTTATGCTTTTTCTAAGTGCGACGTCTTTTTCCGCCAACAGCAATGACTGCTATGTAATCAAACTGGATGGGCATAAAATCAAAGGCCGCGCCATCACCGCCGATGACAATGGCAATATAACGCTAACAATTAATGATAAAATGAAAATGCCGTTTCGCTATCGCAAGTACCGCTTGGCAGTTATTCCAAAACCAGATAATGTAAAACGATACGAAGACCTTTTAGAAGGTGAAAAGTATAATGACATTATTGAAAATTATGATAAAATGATGAAACACTACAAGTTCGTCGGCTGGAGCTATACCATTATTACTACACAAACCGAAGCGCTGCTAAAACTCAACAAACTGGAAGAAGCAAAAAAAGTACTGCGCCAAGCCTCCCAATATCCCGGAGTTGAATTGGAAAAAATTAATAACGCCATGATCCGTGTCTATATTGCCGACAGTAATTTTGATAAAGCCGAAACAATTCTCAAACAGCAAATCAGCAAGGGAAATGAGGAAACAGCCATGAACGCCTTCCTGCTCCGCGGCGAAATGGCGGAAAAACGCGGACTAAAAAAAGAAGCCGTTCTCGAATACTTAAAAGTGCTGATACTCTTCAATGATAAGAACAACTCCAGCCTTCGCGATCAAGCCAAAAACAAAGCCGTCATACTGCTTACCCAATTAAAAGATCCTCGTAAAGATAAAATCGCAAACTATAAATAATCATCCATCCATTTTTTAAAACAGTCAACTATTTTTATTATTCATCAAAAGGGAGTCCCAGAATGTTAAAATTTAAATCATTCATTTGGAAATCAGCATGCCTTTGCATCATTCTTATGCAAGCAGGAGTATCCGCCGAGGAGGGTGCAGCCGCCGAAATGACCGCAAAAAGTGGCAATTCACTCTGGACAATCCTCTACGGCGGAAGT
>JBAYAV010000293.1:0-4158 GCA_041669565.1 Lentisphaeria bacterium | reverse complement strand
CCGTGCGCCGCTACGGTACGCCAAGAGGCGTTTATATATCAGTTGGTGAAAATCCAACCCGTCTAATTTACTGTTCAGGCGGTAGTAAATGGGAGAACGCGTATCGCGAGGTACACGTTCAAGTTCCCATGTAGCGAGTGAGCAGACCGCAATGCGCAAGCGTGAACACACGGGCTTCGTTACGCTGATGCGACTGGTGAGCTTTCCGTAGTGAGTGAAACCTGTTACTGCATATGATAAGACATGATAGCTGCGTGCTACGCATGTCAAACAGTTTAACATGCAGAGTCGTCGGAGTTTTGAGTGGTGGTATGTTTGTAAACGGTATATAAATGAACTTGGGAGGTCTTACAGGTTAGGTTGCTGACCGTAATTTTGTCGTATAAGGAAACGAAATCGATAGAAAACTTGTAAGAAATCAGAGATGCCCATAGTAGTGTTGATGGTGCGGACAACAAAACCGCGCAGTAGCAAAGGGGCATTACTTTAGCAACGTTTAGGTAGTAAGGAGAATTTTTGTATTGGGAAACCTAGAAACAAAACCAAAACATCTGAAAACAGATGCGGAAAGAATTCGAGACTTGCAATGTAAACTATATCGAAAATCCAAGCAGGAAAAGGATTTTCGCTTTTATGTGTTGTATGACAAAGTCAGCTTAATGTATTTTCTACGCGAAGCGTATAAAAAATGCAAAGCAAAAGGTGGCTGTGCAGGAGTTGATGGAATCAGTTTTAAGGACATTGAACAGCTCGGGGTAGAGAAGCTTCTTGCGGAAATAGAGCAAGAGTTAAAGGATAAAACCTATCAGCCCCAAGCCGTGTTTCGGGTAGAAATACCAAAAGCAAACGGAAAGCTTCGACCGTTGGGAATACCAACGATTAAAGATCGAGTAATCCAAATGTCAGTAAAGATGCTCATTGAGCCAATCTTTGAAGCTGATTTTGAAGACTGTTCCTATGGCTTCAGACCGAATCGGTCAGCGAAAGGAGCAGTAAAGACAATCAAGCATAATCTTCGTGTCGGTAAATGTGAAATATTCGATGCTGATCTAAGTGGGTATTTCGATACGATTCCACATACCGAGCTAATGAAGTTGCTTGCCATGCGAATAAGTGACGACGACATACTACATCTTATCAAAATGTGGTTAAAAGCACCTGTGTGCGAAAATAACCAATACACAGGAGGCAGGAAAAACAAGACAGGAACTCCGCAAGGAGGGGTCATTTCACCATTACTGGCGAATATCTACTTAAATTTGTTGGACAAAGCAGTCACGAGAGTGTCTGGTAAATTTTGCAAATATGGCGTAGAGATCGTTAGATATGCGGATGATTTTGTGCTTATGGCAGAAACGATACCAGCGACATGTATAGAATATATGAAGCGGATGTTCGGTGCAATGAAACTCTCATTGAACGAAGAAAAAAAGTCATTTTGTCAATGCATACGCGGAAAGCTTTGATTTTCTTGGGTATACATTTCGGTACGACCGCGGTATTAAGAATCGAAACCGTAAATACTGGAATGTTATTCCAAGTTCAAAATCAGAAGCAAAAATGCGTAACAATACCAGAGAATATCTGAAAAAAAACGGGCATAAATCACCGCAAGTACTGACCAAAAACTTGAACGCCAAGATAAGAGGCTGGATAAATTATTTCACCATACCTACGGTGTCATATCCGGCAAAAGCGAAAAGGAACATGCGATACTACCTTGATAAAAAATTGAGGCAGTACTATAAACGCAAAAGTCAACGCAGAAGCAAGCTCTATAAGCAAGGAGCATTTCAGGTCCTAATCGAGAAATACGGTTTAATTGACCCGACAAAATATGCAGGTGCGCGAACGACTGTGAAAGGTTGAGAAGAAAGCTATCGGTAAGCCGTGTGCGGGAAAACCGCACGCACGGTTTGAAGAGGAGCCGCAGAGTTGCACTGATGCAACTCTGGGTTTACTCTATAGAAAATCTTCAAAATAACGCATAGGTGTGGAACTGCTGCGGCTTTTATTGGCAAAGCCTTTGTACAAAATTCGGGGGTTGATTCTTTCTTGCAGACTGAAAAAATCCTGTAGTTTCCAGATTGTCTTGTCTTTCGAATTTGTAAGAATTCAACGGCATTGCATGTTTTATGCATTAACGTTTTGACATTCTTTATAAATGAGAGGGCTCTGGAATACTAAAATTCTGTATAGAAATCCGCTAAGTTTTTTCAAAATCTATTGTTCTCCGCATCGGCAAGGAAGTATGAAAACTTTGAATGAGCATCATTTGGAATGATCCCGATACTTTTTATTTAAAGATCGTTTGTTTTGTCTATTTCTATTTATGAAATATTTTTTTAGAGGATATATGTTAGCAAAAATAAAATTATGGTATACATTAAAGTACTATAAAGGAAAAATAAATGTTTTTTTGGGCTAGTATTGATTCCACAAATGGAATAATTTAAAAAAACAGTTATAAAGTTTAATTTTGGATTGTGCTCTTATCTGGCATTTGAATTTAGGTGGAAGTGGAATGCGGAAAGGTTCTATTTGTTTACTGAAAGAGGATGTTATTGAGAGAAAAGACGGTGTTTGTATAGCGTATGTCACGGAATAATTTTATAATATCGACGTTTAAAATTTTCTTTAATGGTTGTTTGCGTTTTGATGCAATGGAACAGCGTATTGTCAATAAATCTTGAATAAAGAGAAATGAAATTTCGTCTGTGTATAAAATATAGATTTAGCAGATAGGATAAAAGATATGAAAAATCGTTTTATGTTCAACGGACTTATTTTCATTATAGTCCTTTTTAGTTTTGGTGTTCTTTGGGCGGACTCTTCTTTTTTAGAAAATATAGATTTTAGTGCGAATTTGAAAGGGTGGTCGCAGCGTGGTTCGGTATCCAGACTTGCTTCAGGTGAAGTTGAATTTAATTGTGATCAGAAAAATCGTTTTACCATTATTCAGCAAAAGGTAAAAGGCGTTAAAATCGGTGATATTATTGAATTTAGTGCGTTTATGAAAAGTGATTGCAAGGGTGGGCAACTGATCTTATGTGAAGGCGGTGCTTGGGGCAGACAGAAAAAAGGTTCCAATTATAAAAAGTCTTATTTTAGTACTGAGGGGAACTGGCAGGATGTCAGTGTTTCCATGCTGGTGAAAGAATTGCCACTATACGCTGGAATAGGCTTATATCGAGCGGAGAAACAAAAACTATTTGTAAAATCGGTCCGTATAAAAAAATTAACTCTTCCGACAAAACTGACGTTACGAGAAGCAGCTAATTTATGGAATACGACCTTTTCGCCGCAGAGTTCTATTTTTGACAAAAAGGTGTTTCGCAGTTTTGCTGATATTAATGTTTTTGCTGCCGCCAATGAATTTGCGCAGGCCGCTGTTATGGTTTATAATCCCGGTAAAAAGAATCTTTATGCCAAAATAAAATTGCTGCCGGTCAATAAAGCCGCACGGGAATTTGGTGTTGATAAAATTAAATTGCGAGAAGCACTTCATATACGCGCCCGTCTTGGACAATTAGTTGCGGACCCACTTCCTGCTATTTCGAAAGATAAGATTATTTCGATTCCGGCTGGAGAAACACGCCAAATATGGCTCGAATTTTTTACGAATAAAAAGGAAACTGCGAAATATCAATATGAATTGCATGCGGAAAGTATCGGCGATAAGCAGGAAAACGCTTCGATCCCAATTAATTTTAATATCTTGAAT
Source organism: Lentisphaeria bacterium (assembly GCA_041669565.1). Classification (GTDB taxonomy): domain Bacteria; phylum Verrucomicrobiota; class Lentisphaeria; order Oligosphaerales; family Oligosphaeraceae; genus JBAYAV01. The sequence goes on along the minus strand of JBAYAV010000293.1, from coordinate 434 downwards.
TTCGCTTTGCCAGAAACGATTCCACTCGATATTGCAACGTGGGATTGTAATCTAAGAAACAGCAAGGGAGAAGTGCGGACAGAAATTCTTAAAACCTTACGTTCTGCCAAAGTGAATACGTTCCATGTACTAGCAGAAATGAACGTTGAATTCAAAAAAACAGGAGAAATGATCGGTTTACCCGATTTTTCGAAACTCGATGAACTGTTGAATTTATATGGAACAGATAATGTGCAAATATGGCTCCGCGGCGGGCAGTTCTTGCGTTCATACCAAAAAGCCAACGGATTTGCCTATGATACGCCCGAATGGCGCAAAGCGCTGCGTGCTTGGGTCGAAGCAGTCCGAGACCATATGACTGAAAAGGGCTATCAAAAAAATCAATGGTGTTTCTATCCCTATGATGAATTTCTCGGTAAATCTTATCAAATAAT
>JBAYAV010000292.1:0-4187 GCA_041669565.1 Lentisphaeria bacterium | reverse complement strand
TGGATAAAGCATTAAGTTGCTGTAATTGTGTTTTTTTGTTTAAACGTTCGACTTGCGCATCTTTGTGTGATGCATTAGATTTAATCATGTGGCATTTTCTCCTATGTTTTTTGTTTTTGTAGACCATTATAACATAGCTCGAAAATGCCACTTTTTTTACTTTTTTACGAATGTTGGACAGATGCCCTAATCGTAAATAAAGAAGACCACTGATTAATCAATTATCTTCTTGTAGCATAATGATGGAATCCTATTTTGATGAAAATAATCGGCCCGGTACGTTGAAAAATTGGTCGGCATGATAGACAATTTTTCCGCCGGAGATCAGATAATCCACATTCGCAGTAATCGGGTCCACGATACAGATATCGGCATCCGCACCGGGAGTAAAATGCCCCTTGTTTTTCAGAGAAAGCATTTGAGCTGGATTGTAGCATGCTTTTTGAACAAATTCGAGCATTGTCATTGCGCCAAATTGTACAAGTGCAAGCCCCTTTGCCAAAGTTGTATTGCGGGGAAATCTTCCACCATCAGTGCTTAAGGCATTCACAATAAATTGGTCCTTTTCTTTGGCACAGGCAATCGCAATTTGAGCGCCAGGGCAATTGACGGCAAAACTGAGAGTCTTGTCAATATTGTTTGCATCGTTGTAATGCGCATAGCCTTCTTCCGGCGGCAATAATACCGTTTCTAGATTTCTTTTGCCATGGACTTGAGCCCAACCATCTTGAATTGCTTTCAGAAGGCCAGCTGCTGTTTCGGGATAATTTTTAGCACGAAGACAATTTTTAGTAACATTGCTTAACGGAACACTATCTACAATCCTGCCGGAACAGCCATTAATAACATTTAAGTAGGATTCACTATGGGCGTTTTTTAACTTTTTCAGAATATTTAATGCGCGGCCTGCTTCTTCAATAGGGTTACCGGTTATTTGTCCGCGGCAATAAGAATTGACATGGGCTACATGTACCGGTAAATTTCCAGCAAAATCAGCCAATTCAGCCAAGCCGTTAATATTGCTGCCATTTTCAGTGGAACCAACATGAATGGCGCAGTAGCAAGATAATTCATTGCAAATCTCAAGTATTTTACGCTGCGCTTCTGGTGTAATTGGGAAATGCCCACCTATTATTTTAATGCCGAAAGCTTTTTCTTTTAAAGCTTTTGTTATTACATCTTTTAATTCTTCTTTTCCGGGGTCTATTCCTGAAACTGTTCGATTTGGCAATATTGGATAAAGATAACCGAGCGTTAAACCTGTTTGCGCTTTTTCTAAAAAGGGGACAATTTCTTTTTCAAAGCCAAGCATATCGAGGGCACTGCTGACTCCAGCATGGGCGAGCATGTAATAGCCCTCTATACTATTGGATACATGCATGTGAGAATCGACAAGACCCGGAATCACCAGTTTATCTTTTGCATCTATTATTTTGCAATTGATCGGCTTTTTTATGTTTTTAGAACAACTTTCAATATGATCGTCGGCAATAAGTAGCTCAGCTGTAGCATCAAAATTATTGACAGCATCCACAATGCGACCGCCAGAAACGAATAAATTATTTGTCATAATTGTAATAAAATCCTATCGTTGAATAAAATAAAAATATGTTTTTTAAAATCATAAAGACTTTATGACAATAATACGCATTTATGATTTTTCAATCAAAAGGACGGAGAAACCAACGATTTCTCAGATCCTTTTTTGGGGTCTAAAAAAGAAGAAAGAGCCCCTTCTTTTTTAGAATACCGTGTAACAGGACTCCTGAATAAATGTTTCTTTTAGAATTTTTCTTATTGAAATACGACCATTTGATGGCAAACCAATTTATCCAGTGTAACAAGATAACGGTCCTTTTCTCGTTTTATTGGCAATTCAATACCTTGCGGTTCGAGGGTTATTTTGGAAACCGAATGTGAAATTTTGACTTCGGCTTTTACTTGATAATAAGGATTTAGTTCTTCAATAACTTCAATTTTTTGAGATGCCCGGCAATTTCCGCCCGAAAGTTCCATTTTGCTACCACGCGTAATGGTGTTGACATAAAGCAGATGAAGAATAGAACGTTTTGCTTCTGCTTGATACATTAATGTAACACGACCCTGCGAGGGGAGATTGGTGCGAATAATAAAATCATTGTCGGTGAATTTACGAATGCTGTTTACAATAAATTCTTTTAGTGCCACGGCACCATAGGCGGCATAGAGTTCAAAAATAGGATGGGCAAAATAAAGAATATTGTGATTCATAACGCCGGCTGAAAAACCGCTGATTTCTTTCTTGTATGGCGTATGCTGGTGGGAACAAAAATGTTTCCAGGTTCGGGCAAAGTAGGGCGCCTGAATTTGCCCAAGCGAATACGTGCCGTCCGCTGGTATAATGCGATTGGACGGCTGATACATAACAAAAGGCGTATGCACAAAACTGGGCGCAACTTCACGACTTGGCAGAATGTAATCCGGAAACTCCGGCGCAAGTCCTTGATAATCAGAAACTAATTCTGGAAAAACAAACTGATTTTTAAAAAGAAGCGAAATCCCAGATGCAATTAGTTTTCCGCCTCTGGATAAAAATTGTTCTATTTTTTGCTTTAGTGTTTCAGAAAGCTGAATAGTATCCGCTAGAATTAAATATTTATATTTGCAGAAATCCATGTTCTGATCAATAATATCAAAGAAAATATGACTCTCCAAAAGTAGACGGGCACAGCCTGTCTCAGAATTCTTTGCTTGTTCGGAAGGTTTGCCGTCTTTCGAAAGTATATCATTCGCTTGATTGGATAAAATGGCAGTGTCTGCCAAGCTGACGACATTATCACACCAGGTTTCTTTTTCTTCTACTTCTTTGTACGCTTTTCCAATTAATTCACAGGCGCTGAGATCGGGCTCGGCAGAGGGGTGCAGCTGGCTGCCAATATTGCATTTGGAGCCATTGGCCAACATCGCAGCGCATTCGTAACGCAGGGCATTCGGATGCTTAAAACCACCAAATTCACCCCATGTTGTATGAAATTTTCCCGTCATGCCGGTAACGTCAAGACCCAGATTTCGGGTATAGGCAATCGACATTGGAAAATGATCATATCCCCAGCCGCCGGTTGGCAGGGATTCTAGTTCCAAATGACTGAAGTATGGAAGAATATCAGAAGCGCCTTCTTGAATATTACCGCTGTTATGAAAAACGGGCAAGTTCGGGTTTAGGCAACGGCATGCCGCCGTGGCACGCTGGTAGTATTTCAGGAGCGTACGTTTTGAAAAACGAATACGGTCTTTTTCACTTTCTGGATCATAGCCTTCTTTTACCATATCGCGCATGCAGTATTCGCAGCAGCATTGCCCTTGAGAAATGATATCGATAAAAATACCATCGGCATCCGGAAACATTTTTGCGGATTCCTCCAACATGGCACATAAGTAATCCAGGTACGGTGAATTAAAGCACAGCTTTTTAAAACCTGGTTCAAGAGGGCTTTGGACCCACGCTGCTAATTCCCCCTTCGGATTTATTTCTCGCCATTCCGGATGTGTTTCAGCAGCATAGTTATTAACGCCGCCGGTTAGATAAATGGGCACCTGAACGCCTATTTCGTGACAGGCATCTATTTGAGCACGCAGTAAATTGAATTTTAAATTGGGGTGCATTTTCCCGACTTTTGTCGGATGATAGCTCATACCGTGATGGCAGGAAGAAAAGCAGGTAATTGAATTAACGTGGGCTAGTTTCAGGCGTTCTTGCCATTGCTCTTTGTTAAAATCTGCGCCAATGTCTGGTATATCGGGCGATGTATGAAAGTCAAGATGTATCTGCCGAAATGGTTTATGCAACATATAAAAAATCTCTTACTTAAAATGAATAAATGGGATCTCAAAAAACATTTTTTAGTATATCGTTTTAATTCTTTTATTCAACGTTTTTGTTGAAAATAACATATAATTAACTAAAATCAAGACTGAAAAAAGAAACACGATCTATTTTTGTAAAATGTATTTTCCCAAAAAATTAGAACGTTAATCTACACGATAGTACCTTGAGAGAAAGGCATTCTTGTTGATTGCGAACCATTGTCAATCATTCCGTGGGCTCTTAATCATGTGGAATATAGATTTCGCCGTCCTGTTGTTTACGTTGAATCATTTGCACTAATTCACGGCATTCGGATTCATTTAACGTTGCATTGAAGCGTTCA
>JBAYAV010000291.1:0-4196 GCA_041669565.1 Lentisphaeria bacterium | reverse complement strand
GAGATATTTCACTTTGAGGGATATTATTAATATTGTGCAGAAAAAATAGCCTTTTTTTGTTTATTGTAGGGGCGGAATATTTTCCGCCCGTTCTTGCACGGCCGCTGATTTTTATATACGTACCGTCGACAAAACAACCGATGTTTGAAATCAAGAACGACGCACGGCTGTGAAAAGAAATTATTGCTTTTTTTCTAAATAAAGGAAAGTCCAACCATTTCATTGGCCGCCGAACCACAGCGGATTAGCATCCCTATTTCGGCAAAAACGACTCTATAATCTGAATATATGCAATAAACAAACCGTTTAAAGCGTTTGTAATGAAAAGGCTCATACATTAATCTAATGGGAAAGAGGTCCTTTTATTTTCACAATAAAAAAAAGGAAGGCGTCTTTATGAAGTTAAAATTTATTGCATTATTTTTATTCAGCATCGGGCTTCTTGTTTTTGCCCAAGAAGTCCGCAAACCGATTGTTGCTACCGATCAAGCCCAATTCGACACCAAAGACACCTGGCAGTTTGCTATCGTTGGAGATACGCATGTGCCGCAATCGGATATTTTAGAAAAAATAGTTCCCCGGCTGATTGCCGAAAAGATTAAAGTTGTGGTTTTTGTCGGAGATTTAATTCAAGGCGGCAAAGGGCAGAACGGCAGAGGCATGCAAAAACAACTGGAAACTTGGATGAGTATGGTTCAACCTCTTAAAGATGCGGGGATCAAAATGATAACCATACGCGGAAATCACGAGGCTGATGTAAAAGGAAACTCCATCGAGGTGTGGAAACAATTTTTTGGTCCTGAAATGAATGTGTGTCAACGCTATAAGAATGTTACCTTTATTGGATTAGATAATTATATCGAGGGAGAGCGAACCATTGACCTCGCCTGGTTCAAAAAAAGGATCTCTCAAGCAAAAGGGACTTTGATTGTTCCTTTCGGGCATGAACCAGCGTTCACGGCCGGTACCTTTCATCCGCGATGTCTCGATGCAAATCCGGACATTCGGAATGCCTTCTGGTCGATTCTGACGGGTGCCGGAATAAAATATTATTTCTGCGGGCATGCCCATCAGTACAACCTAGCAAAAATCGAAAAAGATGGGAAAGTTCTATTTCAAATTGTATCCGGCGGTGGTGGCGGACGATTGCAAAGAGAGCGTAATGCCAATCAGGATGCGGATTACAAGGTTCAGTCAAAGAAAGTCTTAAGCGAGAATGGGTATCTTCTTGTTCAAGTAGATTCGAAGAGTTTAACACCTATATGGCGAAAATTATAACAGTTCGAATTCTTCTTGAAACAGAACGGTAAGTGTCGGCATTCATTTTGTCGCCTTATCGTTGCTTTCTGCCATTTTCTTCAGCACAGCATCTTTCAATTCAGGATCGACGGGTACCATACAGCGTTCCGCTTCGGCTATTTCATATTTTGCCGTAGCAAAATCCCCCCGATAGAAAGCGTTAACCGCATACATACTGTGAAAACGTCCACCATTCGGAAATTGTTTTATAAGTTCCGTAATGATTTTCTTGCCTTTTGTTAAAAAAGACATCCCTTTGTGCTTTTTCCCAATGGCCAGATTTGCTTTGCCGCACAGAGAATAACAGTTTGCTAAATCACTTTGCACGTTAAACTTTTTCAGTCCCGGTGCGAGCTCAACAGCCTTCTCTAAAAGCGTAATACTGTCCTCCAGATAGCGAATCGATTGAGCGGGATCTTTCTCTGCTTCGGCCTGCATACTGCGAATAGCACTAGCGCCCCACCATGCGGCATACTGTTTCGGATTATACCGCCAGGCATGATTAAATTCAAGCATCGCCGCAACCAGATTATGATCCTGCAAGAGCTCGAATCCTTCCCTAGCGGCCTCCTCACTAACGCGCTCCCGCACAGAATCCGGGCATTTTTTTTGCTGCAGCACTTCTCGTCTTAACGCTTTTTGTTGCTTTCGCGACAGCAGCATCTGACAGGCCGGGACAACGCCTTTTTTATACACATACGCGTCTGCATTCATTTCAGAATCTTTTGTCACACAGCCGCACAGTGTAAAAATCAGAAGAAAAGATATCGATATTGTTTTTTTCATCATAAAATTCATTGTATTGTTTTTATTTTCTATTTTGTATTTCAGGAGAGATTTTTTTAACTGTTGCATCCTTTTCCTGATCGGCTTTTACGAACACCGCATTCATCGTCTTGGCTATTTCTTCTACCGCCGGCATTTTTAGAATTGTGTTATGTTCCGCATTATTCATTTTTTTCAGGTGGATTTCCCGCACCAGTTTGGTGGTCCATAAATAACTCGAACTTAAAAAATTTCCGTGGGTTTTCTTTTCGGCGCAAAACAGATAAACAGTTCCAGGATAGTAACGCATAAAATAATTATTCACGGACCGGATGTTAATATAACTGAGTCGTTTCAACTGTTTAATCTGGTCTTTCCCCTGATTATAATTCAGCAGAACATCAACATTATCCAAGTTTTTAGTATTTTTATACATAAAATCCCTGTATTTCATCTGCAGGTATTCCTGCCACATATGAGGACCGGATTTAAATAGATTCCATAACATCATAGCATAATAAGAAAACGTTTTTTCCGATCGAGACCACGTATCGATAAGACCGAGAAAGGCCACCTTCTCACCGCAGGCAATCAATCGGCGAGCCATCTCATACGCGAGAAAGCCACCGAAACACCACCCGCAAAGATAATACGGCCCATGCGGCTGCTGTTGCCGCAGCAGCGGAAGATAATAATCCACCATTTCCGAAATCGTGTAATGCGGCTCATTCCCTCTTTTCAGGCCATAGGCCTGAAAAGCATAAACACGTCGATCATTGAGCAAACTGGCAAGATGCACATAATTAAAAACTTCTCCAGAAGAACTATGGAAAAGAAACACTGGGCGTTTCGGCCCATTATCTGCTAATAACACAAGCGACTTCCAGTTTTTGTCAGAGGGGTCCTTGTTTTCCAAAAACTTTTTCAAACTGTTAATGGATGGATAGCGGTAGAACTCCTCCATTTTGAGTTTTATTCCACACACCTGTTCCACTTCCAGACAAAAGTTCAATGCCGACAGCGAGTCTCCGCCAAGATCAAAAAAGCTCTTTAGGGGATCCACCGAGTCCAAACGCAAAATACGTTTAAAGAGCACCGAAAGCTGTAATGCTAATATTGAAACAGGCTCCGATTTTATATTCTTTTTAGCATCCTGTTCCTGTGGTATCGGCAATGCTTTGCGATCAAGCTTTCCCGATGAGTTTAAGGAAAATTGGGACAAGACCGTAATGGTTGCCGGAACCATGTATTTCGGGAGTTGCTTGCCTAGCTCCAATTTCATTTTAGTCAAATCAAGACTTCCCGGAAAACTTGCCGTCACATAGCCATCAAGTCGATCCCCGCCGGTATGCAGATTATGATGAACAACTACGGCCGCATCATGAATCGATGGCAGCTGTCGCATTGCGCTCTCAACATGATCCAGCTCAATCCGGTATCCGCGCAATTTGATTTGCCGGTCTGCCCGACCGATATAAAGGATTCTTCCATCCGGCGTATAGCATCCTAAATCCCCAGTACGATAAAGTCGTTCCTGATAGACGAACGGATTTTGCACAAAAGACTTTGTTGTTTTTTGTGAATCATTAATATATCCTTTTCCCACGCCCTCTCCGCCGATATAGATCTCCCCCGAGCATCCTGCTGGGCAGGGTCGCATAAAACGATCCAGGATATAACATTTTACATTATGGATCGGCGTTCCAATTGTATTCACATCCTCGCTGGCCGTTGCGATCACCGTTGTTTCAGTAGGGCCATAGGTATTAAGCACCTGCGCCTTTGGAGCAAGTTCGCGCCAGCGCCGCAAATGTTCTTCTGACGCGCGTTCCCCGCCGATAATAACAAGCCGCAACGTAGTTGGAACATCTTCAAGCCGTAGCGTTGCGATCATATTATGCCAATAAGCCGTCGGCAAATCGAGCACGCTAACACCTTTCCGCCGGGCAAAATTCAGCAAATCTCCCGGCATTGGTGGTGCCGGGCTTTCTGCTCGGAAAACGAGAGTACCGCCGACCAGCAGAATGGGAAATATTTCTTCTACAGATAAGTCAAAACTCAACGACCCGAATTGCAGAACGCGGTCGTCTGAAGTCAAATGAAATCTTTCGATGACCGCGAGATTATGATTC
>JBAYAV010000290.1:0-4226 GCA_041669565.1 Lentisphaeria bacterium | reverse complement strand
GGAAGCATACATTGGCATGTGAAAATGCCTTTCTTTTTCTTGTCTGTCATCTTTTTGGCTTTCTCGGACCAGTCGTTAAATGAACCGGCTAGGCAGACGGTAGAGCCAACAGCACCTTCAAATGTGAAACGAATGCTTTTTTTTTGGGGCTTGGCATTGCATTCTTTGGGGGTAACTGTAGCGGTTGTAACTGTTTTTTCTGTGCATTTCTTCATCATAATAAACACCTCCTGTTTATCCGTGATTTTCAAGACAATCTTGAAAAATAGGTTCTGTTTTTCTCTCTCTATTCATGAATTAAAATAGAGTACATCGTTTTCTTGAAAATACCTATATAATGTAATACTGAATTTATAAATGTCTAGCAGAATGCAGGGCTCGTTTTTTTTGGTGGAGTATTTGTTTCCGGACTTTTATAAAGAGGGAGGACGCATTTTGTGAAAAAAATCCGCAATGCTGGGAAACAATCCGTAAAAAAGAGTGGAGGTCAATGCAATGGGATCGCTATTATCCGGGAAAAAAGTTTCCACGTTTTGGAAAAAATAATTTAACAGCGCTTTGCTTTTAATGTGTTACCTGAATCTGTAAAAAGATGGAATTTTTGCAAAAACAGATGAAGAACGGGATCTTTACTGGGGAAAAAACAATACCGATATTCTAAGCGGGGCGGGACAGATGCATAAGAATGATTATTGCAATTTACAAAAATGAATCAATTTTCTCTTTTGTGATTTTTTCGGAAATTCTGAAAAACGGAATCTGGAAATTTGCGGATAATGTTATAAAAGTATCTAATTTTTGCAAAAAGATATATTTTTATATTTTAATCTTGACAAATGACTATAAAGTATTATCTTCTTATGTACGGTTTGTTTTGGTTTCTATGTGAGAAGTCGTTTTTTCGCATAGATCGTTGTGCGTTTTATTAATAAGAATTAAGGAGAAAAAATGAAGAAATTTAAAGCTTTATTAGCTGTTTTTGCTGTTGCTGTGATGGTCTCAGGTTGTGCGACGACTTATCCACTTGGTACCATTTTGACGCAAGTTACACTGCCTAGTATGGTTGGTAGCTATGAAGGCAAAGCCACAAAAGTTGGAAAATCCAAATGTACGCAGCTCCTCGCTCTTGTAGCGCAAGGTGATGCTAGTATTGCCGCAGCTTGTAAGCAAGGCGGAATTACAAAGATTCATCACGTTGATTGGGAAGTTGATAATATCTTAGGTCTTGTTGCAACTTATACTTGCACCGTTTATGGTGAATAATTCAATGCTTTTAAGTTGAAATAACAGCAAAAATTCTAGAATGCTTGCTGTTATCGAATTCAAAAAGAAGCCCGATTAATTTTTTAATCGGGCTTCTTTTTTTGTTTTTGAGTGTCCTACAGAATCGCTTGGCGAAAAGCGTTCGCTGAATCAGAAAAGTGTAATGGTAGTGGTTATTCTCGCTTCTGTCTAAGTATAAGAAAGCTATCCTCTTTTTTATGTTTTAATATGTCATCGCAAGGGTTGGTTTGTATATAAACCTTGTGCCTGCGCAATAACGGGTGGCCTTTTATTCGGGGCACCCCGGTCTTCAAAAATAATTTTGCCATCCTTTATGATTAAATCCGGTTAGTCCAATTGTTTTTTTGAAATCGGCCAAGGCGAATCCTGTACTTCGATGGTTTTGTCATCAGGCATGACGGTTGAAAGTCCTTCAGCGACAATATTTGGGATCTGTTTATTCCGATATCAGGGATTCACAAAATCAGTCTTCGTGATCGGTGGAGCTATTGGGGAAATGACAAACCATTTTGAAATGGAATCAATTTATCGCTGTATTTTGCTTTGTTTTCAAAAGTAGTAGCCTTTGTAAAAAAACACAAGAATCGCTATTCCGGGTGCAATGGATAAGGATGAGACTTATCCAAGATCTTTTGAGATGATTTTTTGCCCCCCACCCCAAAAAAAATAGTGGCGTGATGTTGTTAAAACAATATCACGCCGTTGTTTTTTGGAAAGGAAAACTTATTGTATTTCATCAAAGACTCGGACATAATCTACAATGAAGGCATCGGGTTGTGTGACCCTCTTCAGTTCTTCGGAGGGTTGCTCACTGACGCGGTAGCCCATGCATTCGGTAGAAATGAGAATAAATTGCTCCGTATGAGATACAGCCTCATTTGTGCGCCAGGATTCTTTCCCGTCCACATAGTATATATAACCTTCTTTACTCCAGTCCAACCCAAAAACATGATAGCCATCCGGTGTGTCTTCCAGTTTGAGGTCGCCGGAACCGGCATGCGCGTGGTTTTTCCCATAGCCACTCCAGTGATTGTTGTGGCTGATCTTGTTATCCCGAGTAAAACTTTCCATAATATCGACTTCTACGCCGGATTTTTCCGGATTAAGCGTGGCGCCGATAGCGGGAGCCTGCAGCCAAAATGCGGCCCACCATCCGGGCTGTGTTTGCAGTTTGCATCGTATTTCATAGTAGCCATACTTATGCATGAATTTCGGCTCTTGAATTTCAGCGATTGGCCAGGTGAATTTATCAAGTTTGCCGTCGCCGGGGCGGTCTAAAAAATTGGCGCCGGTTTGCAGTTGTGAGGAATAAAATTGGCCGTTTCTTTTGATCAGTTTAAGGAGAAGATTTCCTTTGCCGTCCAGTTCAGCACCATCGTCGCAGAGTGTATGATGGCGCTGCTGCAGTAAATGAAGGCGGAAATCCCATTTTGAGCGATCTAGCGTGTCGCCGTCAAATTCGTCATTCCATATCAGTTTCCACCTTTTGCAGGCTGGCAGCAGGCTTTCTGCGTGTTGATTTTTCAGGTTCATTTTTTTGGTCTTCCTATTGAATGAGGAGCGATAATAAAAAGAAACAACTCAAAACGTTTTTTTTATTTTTTCCAATAGAGCTCGGCTACAAGTTCTTCGGACAGAGATACGAATTTTTGCTCGTCATTGAGAATCATCGTTCGATAATAATGATGATATTGATCAAAAACGACACCGGCATTTTGGGAGTTTGACGTAATATCGAGCTTAAAAACAGCAAGCCGATCGTTATTGAAAGACAACGCTGGAATGGTACAAGACAGGTACCACTGTCTGTCTTTTTGCGTGAGTTGCAATGGATACGCTTGATTTGCATGCTCAACGGTTCCGGAAAAAGTTGTGAATGGTTCTTGCTGATAGACTTGTACGCGAAATTCTACTTTTTTGTTTTCTAGTCTTTTTTGTATTTGCGGGGTGGGGTAGAATGTTTTGATAAGCTGCATGCTTTTTCCGGACTGTAGAAATCTTATTTGCCAGCCACCATCGCCGTTGGGCGCGTGATCATAAAGAAGTATCTCGTTTGGAAAAGCGGCGATAGTGCCATTGGGGCGATACGTCCGAACAAAGGGATTTGCAAAAAAGATCTGATAGCGACTGTAGGCCATATTTACCATAAACCAGGACATGATGCAGATGAAAAGAAGAGTCATAATTCGCTTATTGCGCATCTTTTGATCCTTTATTTTTCGGCAACGCTGAAAGCAGGACAGCAGTTCCTGAACGGCATAGCCGGCCGTGATGGCCAGCAGTGGCACGCAGCCGAGCCGGAATCGCGCCAGAATATAAAAGGCGACGGTGCTTGCGCAGTACATCAGGATCATATAGGCCAGGTAGTAATCCAGAATATGCCGTCGCATCAGGCAGAAACATAATCCAATCAGAGCAAAGGTTCCGATTACCGAAAATTTTAGCAGGAAGGGCAGTCTAAGAATCGGGATATTTTGTCCCTCGTTTTGCAGGGCGACATTATTGGGGATTTCTTGATGATCCCAAAAACGAAGGAGCATTCGAAATTTCAATTCCAGCCAAACTGCGGGATCTGTTTTGATGAAATGTAGAATTTTGTGTGGAATACTTTCGTGGATTGCCGGGTCGGTGGAGTTTGCATCGTCGCACCAATGATGGTAAGTCAGGGGATATTCGAGGCCTCCGGAGGGGGCTTCGGGGGTATTTCCTAAGGCGAGAACTTTTCCGCCGGCAACGGATGGGCCATACCAGTGCCCCTTTGCCTGATAATTTCGTAGAGAGTAGGGCAACTGCGGCAGTTCAAAAACCACGATAAATAGAAGGGCTAAAAGGACGGCGTAGGATTTTCTTTTCCAATTTTTGATGACGATTAGCGCAATGCACCCCGGAACAAGTAGCAGGGCATTGCCGCGCGTTAAGGCGGACAGGCCACAGATAAATGC
>JBAYAV010000289.1:0-4227 GCA_041669565.1 Lentisphaeria bacterium | reverse complement strand
TCATCACTCATAACTCATCATTCGCCGTAGGCGGCGTTGATACCCATTACAAAATAGAGTTTCGCGAGGGAATCCTGATAATCATATTTTGCGGAAACAACGAATGCTTTTGACTGGGAATGCGCAACCTGGGCATCGGTGCGTTCAATGGAAGATGCGCGGCCGACATTGAACTGTTCGGTTACAATATCCAAGTTTTCTTGTGCTTGTTTTTCTGCCATTATTGCTACATCGAGCTGTTTTTGTGATCGAATTGCATTCAAGGTAGCCTCGCGCAAATCGCGGTAAACGGTTTGTTCGCGAGCAGCCATTTGACTTCGGGCGATGCGCAAAGACGCAACCGCCGCCTGAATTGCAAGCATATTGCGACCACCGTTAAAGACATTCTGGGTCAGAGAGCCCAGGCCGAAGAAATTCCAGAGGAGCGGAATTCCCGGGGCGTCATTGGTAAGAGTTCCACCAAGATTTAGGGAAAAGTCTGGGTAAAGTTCCGCAATATACTGATCCACCAAATTGCTTGCTGCTTTGGCCATCATTTTATTGGCGAGATAAACGGGATCCTTTTCGCGGGCGATTGTCATTAAGAAATCGCTGTCCAGTTTGAGTTTTGGCATTTCACCGGCGTTGATATCATATTCCACATGCTCGGCAAGCCCAAGGGCCTTATTTAGGTTTGCATAAGCGACCATGATATTATTCTGTGTTGTAATCGCTATCAGAACCGAGTTATTCCAGTCTACTTCGGCTTTGGTACAGCTATATTTTGTGCCGGAGCCCACTTTATAGCGCATAAGCATTTGATCCAGATGTTCTTTATACTGCTTTTCGGACATTTGGGCTACTAAGTCTAATTCGATGGCTCGTTTCAAGGCGAAGAAACTGAGGCGAACTTGATAGACGACCGTGTTTTTGGCCAGTCTCAAAGACTGTTTTTTTGCTTCGAGTATATTTTGTGCAAGTTTCACTTTGGCATCTGTTTTGCCGAAGTCGTAAATCAACAGGTTGAAATCCAGTCCCATGCTGTATTCGCCTGTTGTATTGCTACGCTGGTTATGGCGGTCGTAATTGGCTGTTTCGCGCTTGTAGCCGAGAGAGCTGCCAAGGACCGGCAGGTAATTTGCTTTGGCAAGTTGTACATCAATTTCGGCGAGTTTTACATCTTCACTAGCCTGCAAAACACCTGGGTTACACTTCAGAGCAATCTTTTCCAATTCTTGCAAATCCATGGGCTTGGGCTCGGATAGCTCTTTTTCAGCAGCTAATTTTGCGGCTTTGGTTTTTTCATCCAGTTTTGCTTTGGCAGTCCATTTTTTATGGTAGCGCAGACCGCTTTCTGCCGCGGTTTTTGTGCTTTCTCCGGGGAGCCGCCCATCTTCTTTTTGGGCTTTCCGTGCGTCCTTTACCGTTTGACAACCGGTCAAAGACAACAGGATAACGCCAAGAAAAATAAGTGTGATTCTTTTGGTCATCGAAAAGCCCCTCTTGTAATTTTTATTTTTCATTATTATTGAATTAGTCTTCATCTTCTTCAAGCCCCCGTTCTTTTAATTCTTCAAGTAAGTCGGGATTCTCTACTTGTTTAACTTTAATATGCAGAATATGCTTTGCAAACTCCCGGAAGCGCTGACAGATAGAATACAACGCCGGTGTAAAGAAAATACCAATAAGTGTTGCGGCAAGCATCCCGGAAAAGGTGGTAATACCAATGGCACGACGACTACCGGCACCAGCGCCGGTGGCAACAACCAGCGGGAAGACACCAAACAGGAAGGACCATGCGGTCATTAGCACCGCGCGGAAACGAAGACTCGCGCCGGCGAGCGCGGCATGCTCAATCGATTCGCCACTTTCTCGGACTTGTTTCGAAAATTCGACCATCAAAATGGCGTTTTTGGCGGAAAGTCCGATCAGCATCACCAACCCAAGCTGTGCATAGACACTTAGACTCATATGGGTTAGAAACAACCCGACATAAGCACCAACGACCGCAAAGATAACGGCCAGCATTACCGGAACAGGAATGCTCCAGCTTTCGTACTGTCCCACTAGAAACAAGTAGGCAAAGATCAATGCCAGTGCCATCAAGAAAACAATCTGACCCTCATTTTTCTTTTCCTGATAGCTCATGCCTTCCCATTCCAAATGATATTTTTCTGGGAGTTTATAGTTTTCCAGTCTTTTTATGACCTGAGAACTACTCATGGTTGAATTGCCTTCCACGGTTACTCCGGCGGAAGTCAGTTTGTTAAAACGCTGAATTCGCTGGGGTCCAACCGTAAAGCCGACGGTTCCCACGGATGAAAAGGGAACTTGCTCGCCCTCATTATTGGTGATATGTAGCGCTTCGATATCTTCGACTTTGACTCGTTCCTGCTGTTTTGCCTGAACTTTTACATTATAAGTTTTTCCAAGCATATTAAAATCATTGACATAGTATGCGGAAAGATTATACTGCAGTGCTGCAAAAATGGAAAAGATCGGCACGCCCAGCATTTCTGCTTTTTCGCGATTAATTTTTAATTGAATTTGCGGGGTTGAACAAGTGTAAGTACTGTAGGCTCGCGTGATGTCTGGTTGTTTGCTCAGTTCCATCATCATTCCCCATGCAGTATTCGCTAAATCCTGTGGATCAACATCGCCGGTTCCAACGATATTTGCGCTAGCGCCATTCGCCATGCCCAGACCCATAATCGCCGGTGGCACAAAACACATAATACGCGCTTCTGGAATTTCATTGAACTTTTTCTGCAGCGTATTCTTGATGGCGTCTAAGGACAATTCCGGCGTTTTGCGCTCAGACCAGTCAATTAACTTCACAAATCCCATCCCATAATTTTCAGCAATTCCATTCAGCATACTGAAACCAGTCACTGCCATGACGGTTTTAACACCCGGCACGGTCAGGGCTGTTTTACGGATTCTTGACATCACGGGTTCAAAACGTTTTACGGTTGCACCGGATGGCATTTCCACATTAATCATAATCGCGCCTTTGTCTTCAATCGGCAGGAAAGAAGATGGGGTCTTCTTATTGAGATACCACCCCAAAAAGACAACACCGCCCAATAAGATTAGCGTTAATACAGCGCGTCGAACTAAAAAATGCACACTGCCTAAATAAAACTTCTTGCTCCATGCTAGCCCAATATTAAAGGGCTTGAAGAAGAGCGGTTTGTGTTTGTGTGGCGGACGTAAAATCAGCGAACACATGGCCGGACTTAGTGTAAGGGCGACCAAGGTGGATATACAGAGCGAAATACACATCGTTACCGCAAACTGCAAGTAAATCATTCCTACCATGCCGCCATAAAATGCTAAGGGAATATAACACGCTACCGTAACGAGCGTGGTCGCAATAATGGCGCCGGTGATCTGTTCCATACACTTCACCGCGGCATCATGCGCATTTAAATGCTCTCGCTCCATTAACGCCTGACAATTTTCTACAACCACAATGGCATCGTCAACCAACGAGCCAATCACCAGAATTAAGCCAAACATCGTCAGAATATTAATACTGAAACCAAGTGCCAGCATAAAAGTAAACGTTCCGATTAAGGAAACGGGAATGGCCAGAGCCGGAACTAGAGTCGCCCGCCAATCTTGCAGAAATAAGTACGTAATGGCAATGACCAGTAGCAAGGCAACAATTAATGTGGTCGCGATTTCATGCATCGAAATCACAATAAATTCAGTCGGGTCATAGGCCACTTCATAACTTACGCCCTTGGGAAAACGTGGCGTGATTTCTTTTAGCATCGCTTTGACGGCATTGATTGTTGCCAGCGCATTCGCGTCATTATTACGGAAAATGGCAATTCCGACACTTTTAAGGTCTTCGCCACCATTATTGACCGCACCATATCCGGGATATGCCGCGGAACCAAGTTCAACCTTGGCAATGTCCTTTAACCGGACAACTGCGCCATCGCCGTCATCACGAACAATAATATTTTTGAATTCATCAACCGTGGTTAACCGCCCCTTTACATTTACTTTATACTGCAGATAAGGACTGGATTCTTCACTGCCGATATCACCGGAAGCGGCTTGAATATTCTGACTGGCAATTGCGGTATTTACTTCTGCGACACTAATTCCCATCCCGCTCATCCGGAATGTATCCAACCAAACACGCATGGAATATTCCTGCATCGATAGAATCATAGCCTCAGAAATACCATCAATACGAACCATGGCATCTTTGATATTCTGGGTTACATAATT
>JBAYAV010000288.1:0-4248 GCA_041669565.1 Lentisphaeria bacterium | reverse complement strand
CCGTGCGTCGTTTTTGATTTCAAACATCGGTTGTCTTGGCGACGTCTTTATCCTTAATTCAAACATCACGTTATTTTGAAGATTTTCTCGTAGAGACGCACGGCCGTGCGTCTCTATACCCTCTCTCCAAGACGTCGGAATGGGGACATCCTATTATACCGATAAAAACAAAATTATGCACGATAAATACCACCACAAATATCGAACAAAATCACACAGAATGCCAAGATTTGTTTTTTTGTACTACATAATGCAGTACAAAAAAAAATCAAATCAAAACACCTATAATATTTTTAAAAAAGGTTTCTATTTTTGTTCTATAAAGAAGAGGGAAGAATTCAGGTATTTAAGAATACGCGGGTATAAAATAGAATAAAGCAGTAAAGTTATTTTTTATAATTTTATTTTGGCAAAAAAAAATCCGCAGTTCTTTAACTGCGGATAAAGAAACGAAAAAAAGTTATTCAGAAGCTTCGCTCTGAGTGTTTTTTTCGATATATTCAATTGCTTGACCGACTGTTGTCATTTTTTCGACAACATCATCCGGAATTTTGATCCCGAAAGATTCTTCAAACTCCATTACCATTTCAACAGTATCAAGTGAGTCTGCGGCCAAGTCTTCAATAAAACGGGCATCATCTTTGACTTGATCTTCGTGAACACCAAGTTGTTCTACAATAATAGTGCGTACACGTTTTGCGACTGATTCCATTTATCTCTCCTTTAATAAGAGTTCATATTCAATGTTTATATCGTTACTTATTTTTAAGTTAATAATTCTAAAAAACTTTGGTTAATTTAATATGAATTGAGGATATTACAAGCTAGTTTTTTTAAAAAGGACTTTAAATCGTTTAAAATCAGTAATCCTTTTTTTTTGTTTTATAGTGTCTTTGTTCGTGTTTTGGATTTTTCATTTTTATAAAATAGGCAGGTGAAGAGTGTGGGGCTTGTATCCAATGTACGGGGAAAATATTTCCGACCATTTAATTGATTGTTTATAAATACACATACGTCTTTTCGAATTATATTATAAAAAGTGGTGTTGTTTTATCGCTTTTCAGGCAAAAAGAGCCTGTTTTTTTGAACTTTTTGTTTTATCTCTTTATTTAAGGGTTAAATCAAGGGCGAATTAAAAAGATTAAACAGGGAAAATAAGACACTGGATTTTGTTCTTTGGAGCACATTCTGATGAGGCGGATCTGCGTTGTGGCGCTTATTCGAGTGGGCTATAAAGTAAAATTTGTTTCATGCGCAAATGTCGATTCCTGATAAGAATCCAGTGTTTGTGGTTTGATATGATCCTTTTACGGATCCGCATTCAGTGCGTTTGGATGCGGTGATTGATGTTAAAATAAAAATGCTGCAGGTGTCTCAATTTTTTGAATGACTTCCGTGAAATATGGGTTATAAGAATTTTTTTGCTACGAAGATTGACAAAGTGGAATGGCTGCGGGAAAAGGACTTGGAAGAAATAAAGGCCCTTTCGCGGACCATAGTGCGTGGGTTGCGGAGGGCTTTCGATATGACTCCGTATGGAAGAATTATGTCGTAAGAAGAATGTTCATATTTTTTTCAGCCATCGGTTT
This sequence comes from Lentisphaeria bacterium, assembly GCA_041669565.1. Taxonomy (GTDB): domain Bacteria; phylum Verrucomicrobiota; class Lentisphaeria; order Oligosphaerales; family Oligosphaeraceae; genus JBAYAV01. Next base: position 2,659 of record JBAYAV010000288.1, on the reverse strand, counting down.
TGTAAAAGAATCACTGGCGCGAGTCCATTGGAAATAGTGGCGTTTGATCGTTTAATATAAAAAAATAGATTTCGGTGGTTGATATTTAATGAGTGACACGAAGGAAAATTCTATCGTTACGGATCCGGATCATGGATGTAAAAAAGATTCCGGATCAACGCCGAAATGCTTTACGGATAAACAGATCGCTAAAAATTTAACGGTAAAGATTACAGACAAAGATGCGACTTTGTTAAAGGAGCAAACCAAACATTATATTGCTCAGGGCTTTGCTGAAAAAAAGACAACCTCGACACAAAGCACGAAAAAAAAGTTATTGGATACCGTTCTGCATCTTCCCGGTTATTTGTTCAAAGGGCAGAAAGATATGGATGAAGCACTTGAAAAACAGAGCTTTTTTCTAAACAGCGGCGGCAAATGCAAAGAAATATCGCTACAAATGGATAAAGTAATCATGGAGGATCTGTATCATTTCTATGAGCTTTATCGTAAATTCGGTGAAGGCGGACAGGGTATTATAAGTAAGGCACACGATTTGTGTCTGCAGCGCAGCATTGCGGTAAAATCCCTAAAACCAGATCTGTGCGATCTGAAGGAAAATCGCTATAATTTTATAATGGAGGCTTTGATTACGGCACAATTGGAGCACCCGGGTATTGTGCCAGTTTACGGCTTATGCACGGATAAGAACTCCGGTGTCCATATTGCAATGAAACTTATCCGAGGACAGACCCTACGTGAATATATTGATAAAATTTGTGTAAATTATGACTTGAATGGATCGCATGTTTATAATTATAAGAAAGCTCGCAATCGTCGAATTGATGTTTTTGTTCGTGCTTGTGAAGCTATTGGCTATGCCCATTCTCGCAATATAATGCATTGCGATCTAAAGCCGGAAAATATAATGATCGGTGCGTATCATGAGACTTATGTTATGGATTGGGGAATCGCCCGCTTAATTCATACGGATAAAAATCGAAATAAGAAAGGCAGTGAAAAGGAAGCAAATGCTGCTCCGAATACTGCGGGTAATGATGCGCAAGATGAAAAGTCTGATATCAATGGTACGCCGCGGTATATACCGCCGGAGGTTTTTTATGGCAGGCATCGGGATCAGCGTTCTGATATTTACGCATTGGGCTTGATTTTATATGAGCTCATTACGCTGCAAAGCGCATTTTCGGGTGAAGGCAATACCGAAATTATCAAAAAAGTAAAAAATTATGATATTAAACCGATTGAGCATCGCTATGGTGTGCCTATCGATGGAGAATTAAAAGCAATTATAAATAAAGCAATCGCTTTTAATCCCGAAGACCGCTATCAAAAAGTGGAAGATTTTACCGAAGATTTGCGACGATATCAGAATCGTGAAGAATTACAGGCGTGTCCGGATGATCTTTTTCAAAAAGTGGTGCGCTGGGGAATGAACCATATGCGCATGGTGATGATGCTCGTTTTAGTGGTTTCATTAATTGGCGTGAGCTCTTTGGCATGGGCAATGTATAAGGAATTGAGTACTGAAAGCGTTTATCATTATCGGGAAAAAGTGCTTAATTCTGCTTATACAAAGTTGATTCACAGCGGGACCGTTATTGATAAAAAGTTTGGAATGATCGAATCGGTGGCTAATACTCAGGCAATGCGTATCGGTTTTATGCTGGAGAGCAGCATGATTGATACTGCCAGCCGAAGGTATGTCTATTCTTATGAGGCTTTCAAGAAGCCGGAAGAACGTCCCGATCACGTTGTTTTTTCGCCTTCTTATGGTGTCCTTCTTGCGCCATCGGCTTTAGTTTATCAATATCCGGACGGTGTTTCATCTAAGGATGTGAGCCGAGATATTGATCGTCTTGCGGGCATTTTGCCGTGTTGGATGAAGTTGATGTTTCCGGTAGATCAGGGTTTTCTGTTAGATCGTGAAGAGGCACAGCGAAAAAGGGATCAGATTTTAGTAAAAGAGGGCCTATTTGTCCGATGGCTTTATTTGGGGTTAGCGAATGGTCTTCATCTTGTTTATCCTGGTAGTGGAAATTATAGCAAAAAGTTTGACGTCCGTACTCGGAACTGGTATTTGCAACCGAAAGCGCATCCGGATAAATTTTATTGGAGTGCGCCGTACTGTGATTTTGGTGTAAATCATGAAATCATTTTAACGGGCTCCCGAGCAATCATGAGTTCGGATGGGCATTTCCTTGGGGCTTTTGGCATTGATCTTTCGCTGCAGAATATTCAGAATCATTTTGATAAAGTCGGTAATAACGGCGAATATGTTTTAGGAAAATATTTGATTACCAGCAATGGTGATATTGTTGTTCAGGATGGCGAAGCGGTTGGAGTGATGGCCAATGATAATAAGATTGTGCGGATGGATAAGTCTGATATCGGCTTGAAAAAATTACCGAATTATTTAAAAATTACCATGGCTGAAGAAAAATATGGATTTATTTTTTGCAATGAGCGGTTTCGAGATGTGGTTTATGTGTATACATATATTCCGTCGATTGACAGTTTCTTGATGGAAAAATTATGCATTGAGCCGATGATTGAAGAATTTAAGCGGTCAAAAAAAGAATTGAAAGATTTAAAATTAACGGCAAAAGCATGGAATGAAAAATAGGCTATGTCTTCGGGCTGTTTTGGCTGATTTTTGGTT
>JBAYAV010000287.1:0-4256 GCA_041669565.1 Lentisphaeria bacterium | reverse complement strand
TTATTCGGATTCCGTTTCCCGTCGTTCCAGACATTACTTTGAACATGATAATTACTTGAAAAGTGGGGAATGGAATGCAGAAGACACAATCCCTTGGCTAAGAGCAGATTGTCTTGATGAAAGCGGTGAATCCTTTCCAGAATTATATAATTTTGACTCGATTCCATACGAAAGTCTAATGCTTGGTTTTTTCCAAATATTGAAAGGGCCCCCAAATCATATTTGTGATGCACATGGAATGCCAAAATTGACTGAGCTTGTTCTAGGTTACAGTCGTGATGGTTTTCATTATAGCCGTCCGGATCGTCAGTCCTTTATTGGGGCCAGACGCGAGCCTGGTTCTTGGGAGTATGGTTATATAGAATCCAGTGCTGGTATGTGTCTTGTTGTTGGTGATGAACTATGGTTTTATTATTCTGCTTATGCAGGCGATCCCAAACGTATTAATTGTGATTGGACACAAGCAGGGACCTATGCAAATGGAGCAGTTGGACTTGCGAAATTACGCCGTGATGGTTTTGTTTCCATGAGTGCCCGTTTTGAAAGTGCACACCTGCATACTCGTCCTGTTTTATTCAGCGGCAGTCATTTTTTTGTTAATGTAAATACTGCCGGATCAGAATTGAAAGTAGTTGTGGTTGGTCCGGATAATAAAAGTATGAAAGGTTTTGATATCGATGATTGTATTGGATATTCTGGCAACAGCACCTGTACTGAAATTCGGTGGAAAGATGCTGATTTAGCCAGTTTAGCGGGGCAACCCGTACGGTTCCTTTTTATCATGGATCGTGGCGAAATTTATTCGTTTTGGGTTTCTCAAAGTTCGAAAGGTGAGAGTCGCGGGTTTGTTGCTGCTGGCGGCCCCGGATATAACAATTATAAAGATCAATAGGAATAGAAATGAAAGCTGCATTTTACAAAAGGTAATAGTCGTTTTAAAATAGCCAAAGTGGAGTGTTTGAAACCCGAGGAGAATGAAGTCAAGGTAAAAGTTGAATATTGCGGAATTTGTGGAACTGATTTACATATATTCCATGGAAAGATGGATCAACGGGTCGATATACCACAGGTCATAGGGTATGAAATGTCTGGAACCCGTTATAGAGCTAGGCGCGAATGTCAAAGATTTCAAAGTGGGCGAAAGGGTTGTTGTCAGACCTTTGGACTGGTGTGGAAATTGTCCAGCATGTAAAGCCGGACATCAGCACATCTGCATGAATTTAAAATTCATGGGAATTGATAGTCCTGGAGCTATGCAGGAAGAATGGATCGTTCAATCCAGGACTTTACATAGGTTTCCCGACACAATGGATTTTAAGCTGGGAGCATTAATTGAACCTTTGGCGGTCGCATGTCATGATGTAAGACTTGGGGAAGTAAAATCAGGCGATTCTGTCGTTGTGCTTGGGGGTCGTCCGATTGGCATGCTAGTAGCAATGGTTGCCAAAGCCACTGGCACAAAAGTCTTTATTTCTGAAATTAATTCATATCGTTTAAATTTGGCTGCCAAACTTGGTTTTGACACAATCAACCCCTTGGAAAATGACATTATTGAATATGTCAATACACAAACTGCTGGAGCCGGAGCAGATGTCGTCTTTGAAGTCACAGCGTCACAGCCCGGAGCAACCATTATGACAGAGCTTGTCAGAGCCAGAGGGCGTATTGTCGCAGTTGGAATTTTCAACGAGCCGCCAAAAATAAATATGTTTAAATTCTTCTGGCGTGAATTAAAACTTTGTGGTGCCAGAGTTTATGAAGGACAAGACTTTGATAATGCAATCAATTTAGCCGCTTCAGGGAAACTCGCTCTTGAGTCAATTATCAGCGGAGTTTATAAACTTGAGGATATTCAAAGCGCTTTTGAATCATTTGAAAACAATCGTCAAGCAATGAAAGTATTAATTAAATGTAATTAAAGGAAAGAAACAATATGAGTATTATCGATAAATTTAGTCTTAGAGGAAAGGTTGCTTTGGTAACTGGTTGTAAGCGGGGTATTGGTAAAGGAATGGCCTAGGATTAGCGGAAGCCGGAGCGGATATTATCGGAGTCAGCGCAACGTTGGAACCGGAAGGTAGCAACGTTGAAAAAGAGGTAAAAGCCCTTGGTAGAAATTTTAAGGGATACGCCTGTGATTTTTCGGATCGCGAAGCTCTATATGCATTTATCAAAGCCGTTAAACAGGATTTCCCTAAAATTGATATTCTGGTCAATAACGCTGGTACCATCATGCGTGCTCCGGCCGCGGAACATCCTGATGAATATTGGGATAAAGTAATCGAAATCAATCAATCAGCACAATTCATATTAACCCGTGAGATCGGGAAAGATATGATTGAACGCGGCAGCGGCAAAATTATTTTTACGGCATCACTATTGACTTTTCAAGGCGTTATAACGGTTCCAGGATACGCCGCCAGCAAAGGAGCGGTTGGCCAATAAACAATGGCTTTTACCAATGAATGGGTGGCAAAAGGGGTGAATGTAAACGCTATCGCGCCGGGCTATATCGCAACAGATAACACTCAGGCATTACGTAATGATCCGACTAGACGTAAACAAATACTTGCCCGCATTCCTGCCGGAAGATGGGGCAAGCCAGATGATTTTAAAGGCCCAATTGTCTTTTTAGCATCCGATGCTTCAAGTTATATGAACGGAACTGTCATGCTCGTTGATGGTGGTTGGATGGGGAGATAATTGAATGGCTTTATTTGCCTTGGAGAAAAAAATATTATCGCCACTGAAAGATAAAACCGCAAAATAATGAAATCTAAAACCGTTGATAAAAGAATTTACGAACGGTTTTAGATTTATGCGGATCATAGATCCATAGCTCAACGGAAATATATAAGCTCCAAAAAATCGTCCAAAGCAAGCACAAAACGCTTCATCCTTCCAACCAGAATTTCAGACACAAATAGGAAACTTCAGCATTATCTATGTACAGAAAGTCGGCCACAAAGCATCGGCGAACCGAAATATTTGCGCGCCAAATACAGTACTCGCGGGGCTCGGACACGCCGGATCCTGGCAGCAAACAACCCTAGTTCGCCTTTGGCCGTCCAGAAAGCTCGGCATCCCTCGGTGGCATCCAGATATTGATCACGATGCGCTCTGTGTCAAAAATCATTGCAAAATGACTAAAAACGGTTATTTTAACCCCATTGACCAGCGTTCCTTCCGCTTAGGCACAGAATACCGTTCAGCAAGTAAGTAAACAAATCATGGAGCATCAGAAAGAGCAATATGAATGAATTTTTTCAGCAGTTCGATCCCGTCACGCAAGCCTTTATCGCCACCCTCTTCACCTGGGGCGTAACCGCCGCCGGCGCCGCACTGGTTTTCTTTTCCAAAACCCTCAACCAAAAAGTCATGGATGCCATGTTGGGCTTTGCCGCGGGCGTCATGATTGCGGCCAGCTTCTGGTCCTTGCTCGCCCCCGGCATCCAGATGGCCCAACAGCTAGGACAAACCCCTTGGCTAACGGCCACCATCGGTTTCATGGGCGGTGGCATTTTTATGAGACTGACCGACCATCTTCTGCCCCATCTGCATCCCAGTCTCGGCATCGACAAAGCCGAAGGGATAAAGACCTCCTGGCAACGTAGCACCCTGTTGGTACTGGCGATCACCCTCCACAATATTCCCGAAGGCCTGGCCGTCGGTGTGGCCTTCGGTGCCGTAGCGGCCGGTCTGCCCTCCGCCACCCTCGGAGGGGCCATCGCCCTAGCCATCGGCATCGGCATTCAGAATTTCCCCGAAGGTACTGCGGTCTCCATGCCCCTACGCAGGGAAGGCATGAGCAAATGGAAGAGTTTTTTCTATGGGCAGGCATCCGGCATCGTAGAGCCCATAGCCGGAGTGATCGGGGCATTCTTTGTTCTGAGCATACAGGGCATCCTGCCCTATGCGCTCTGTTTCGCCGCCGGTGCCATGATCTTCGTGGTCGTAGAAGAACTCATCCCCGAGTCGCAGCGCAACTACAAGAACATCGACCTGGTAACCATGGCCACGATGACCGGGTTCTCCGTGATGATGATCCTCGACGTAGCCCTAGGCTGAGGGACAGAGAAAGAGCCCGAACAATACTGTTAAGTTCTACACAATAGGACATTCAACATCGAACGCAGAATATCAAATTTTAAATAAAAGATAACCTGCGCGTACAGCCCGCCTCATGGACAAGCGGGACCGTCGAAAAGCCAAAACAATAAAAATTCAGCCACCATTGCTGTTCAGCTGATTTTTTT